>NZ_CAWMFQ010000040.1:0-2104 GCF_963866995.1 Aeromonas sp. ZOR0002
CATACCTGCCATAGAGCTATGATCCATCGCTGGCATTGCACCTGATGCCATACCAGGCATTGAGCCATGATCCATACCTGCCATGGAGCCGTGATCCATTCCGTCCATGGAGCCCATCATATCTTCCATTGAAAGAGGCTCAGGTTTGTCTACAGTAGGAATCGGAGCTGAAAGGCCAATCGCCGTCGACAACGTACCTCGGGCAAAACCAGTACGATCCATCGACTGTGCGAAAATCGTATGGGCGTTATCGATGGGTTGAACAATGACATCGTAAGTTTCACCAGGGCCGAAACGAAACTCATCTACGTCTATAGGTTCAATATCAACACCATCGGTTTGTACAACCGTCATTTTTATGCCTGGAATTCTGACATCGTAAAAAGACCCTCCAGCACCATTTATAAATCTAAGTCTGATTTTCTCACCTTTATTGAAGACACCAGTCCAATTTCCATTAGGGGTTGTTCCGTTCATTAAATAGGTTAAAGTTGCAGAGGATAAGTCAGCCAAATCTGTAGAATTCATTCTCATTTCATTCCACATCTGGCGTTTGGTGAAGGCAACCTTTAATCCACTGTTGCTGACATCGTTAATGAAGTCGATAGCTGTAGGCTGATTAAAATTATAGTAATCACTTTGCGATTTCAATTTTGATAAAATTCGCATCGGGTGCTCATCTGTCCAGTCTGACAAGAGAACAACATAATCTCTATCGGCTGATATAATCTCGCCTTCTTTTGGCTCTATAATTAAAGCGCCATACATTCCCGTCTGTTCTTGAGAACCAGAGTGAGAGTGATACCAATATGTACCGGACTGTTCCAACGTGAATTTATATGTGAATGTCTCTCCTGGTTTAATACCATTGAAACTAATACCAGGTACGCCATCCATTTCAAATGGGAGTATTATACCATGCCAATGAATAGAGGTAGGCTCACTGAGCTTATTGGTAACACGAAGAGTAACCTCATCGCCTTCCTTTAAGCGTAATGTCGGTGCGGGTATGGAGCGATTGACAACCGTGGCAATTCTTGTACTTCCAGTAAAGTTGACAACAACTTCTTCAACTACCAGATCGATTACTGTTCCACTTAAAACTGAGCTGTAAACCTTTTGCGGCAGTTCTTCTTTAGCGTTAATTGACATAGGAATCGATGCCACAACTCCGCCAGCAGCAATCCCTTTAACAAACTTTCTTCTTGAGATAGAAGGATTAAATCCATTTTTACTATGAACATCATTCATAAGCGCCTCCATTTCATCACAACTGTGATGTGCGATGATGCTCATTATAGAAATCAATGTACAATTACAATACTGTAATTTTTCTCAATGCGTATAAAAAATGCGCAAAACTTACGTTAAAGCATGATTTTATTTGCTTTATCTGTTTCGCCCACTACCCATTCCATGCTGAAGTGCAATCACATGGACATCACCGTTGTAGCTGACTTTGACTGTGTTGATACTTTTGTCCATGGGGAGTTGCAGTTGCTTTGTCTTCCCAGGAGTAGCCATTACAGTACCCAGTTTAGTGTCATCCAGGGTAGATACACTCACAGTATCGGTACTAAGTGCGTTGGCACTCCAATCCATATATATAATGTTGTGCCCAGCACGAACGTTATAAGGCACAGGAGCCTGAGCAAAGGCGGAGAAGCTTCCGACGACCAGCGTACATGCCATGAATGCACCAATTTTAATATTCATAAACCACCTCATTTAATTATGACTCAAGTTACGTGACTAACTATATACTCTGAATCATTACATGAAGCTGTCACAAAAATTACAAATTAGTAACAAACCTATTGAAGAGTGTTTGGGGAACGCTGGATGCCTTAAATCAGGACATACCCTATTTTTTGACCTGCTCAGATAGAGATTCGGTTCATGCAGCATGAATCGCCCGGCTTCTCTAGGGAAGGTGCTAACAAGTCACTTGGCACAAAAACACACCATTCTAAATTATTGATATTAAATGGCTAAACTTTTTAGTTTTGGCACATAGGGTACTTATTCGCACCTTCCCAAGGGGTTGCTGAAAAACGATAATCAACTGGCGATGTTATTCACGCTGGCCAACCTGTTTCGGGCG
>NZ_CAWMFQ010000041.1:0-5746 GCF_963866995.1 Aeromonas sp. ZOR0002
CCCGTCCTCGGGTCGCGTTCAGGCAGGGGGCGCTGGCGCAGGTGCTGGAAGAGTTGTGGCAGGGGGGAAGCCGTCACCTCTATCTGGATGGCGGGGAGCTGGTGAGGCAGGGTCTGCAGGGGGCCCTGGTGGACGAGCTGACCCTGTTCTGGGTACCGGTCACTTTGGGACGCGGGGTGCCGCTCTTTGCAGGATCCCTGCCCGGCGCGCTGAGACCGGTGTCGAGCGCCGTGCTGCCAAGCGGGCTGGTGCGGGTTATCTATCACCCCGCCTGACAGCTTGCACGGGGGAGGCAAGAGGTGCACAATCGGCGCGTTTTTCGCCACCAGCCCTCCCAAATAAGGTGACAGGGACGACAGGCAAACACGACAACCCCATCAAGGAGCCCATATGGCCAAGAAGAAGGTGACCTGTGTCACCGCCGAACCCGCCAGCGAACATCAGCGCGGCATCATTCAGGACAATCACCTCAAGGCACTGGTGACCTCCCCCCTGTTCCAGGCCCGGGTCGAGCCGAGCAAGAAGGGCAAGGGCAGCTATCAGCGCAAGGCCAAGCACGGCAAGCGGTGGGAGCCCGGCCAACAGCAGATGGCAAGCGTCTGCTGCTGAGCGGGTTCCTGCCGCAAGGCATCAGCTAACACAATCAGGGCGCCAATGGCGCCCTGATTGTTGTTCTATTCGCTGGTGCTGACTTGCGGTCTTGACGCAAGAGAGTGAACCCGTGCTCACTCATCCATAAAGAGTTCGAGCAGCACGTTGAGGTAGCGATGCCCGAGGGACGTGAGCTGCCAGCTGTCGCCGAGATCCTCGATCAGCTCCTTGGTTCGGGCGATGGCGAGCATGGTCTCCACCCGCTCCAGCGGTAGCCCCGTGAAGGCCTCGAACTCCGCCTTGGGGGCGGGTTCAAACAATCTGAACCGATTCATGAAGTACTCGAGCGGCAGATCGTCCGCGCTCACCTGCCATTGGCTGTCCAGATAGGGGCGGCTCGGATCCAGATAACCTTTCGGATGCTTCACCTTGGCGGTGCGCAGGATCTGCTGGTTGGCAAGATCCGTCACCTTGCCGTGGGCGCCGCAGCCGATCCCCAGATAGTCGCCAAAGCGCCAGTAGTTGAGGTTGTGGCGGCATTGATACCCCTCTTTGGCATAGGCCGAGATCTCGTACTGCTGATAGCCCTTGGCGGTCAGCATGGCGTGGCCCTGCTCGTAGATGTCCCACAGGGTGTCATCTTCCGGCAATGTGGGGGGTTTGGAGGCGAATGCCGTGTTCGGCTCTATGGTGAGCTGATACCAGGAGAGGTGCGGCGGCGCGCAGTCGATGGCCTGCTGCAGGTCATAGAGCGCATCGTCCAGGCTCTGATCCGGCAGGCCGTGCATCAGATCCAGGTTGAAGGTGGGAAGCGCGATGGCGTGGGCCAGTTCGGCGGCCTTGCGCGCCTCCTCGGGGCCGTGGATGCGGCCGAGCCGGGTCAATTTCTCCTGCTGGAAGCTCTGTACCCCGATGGAGATGCGGTTGATACCGGCCCGCTGGAAGCCGGCGAACTTGTCCGCCTCCACCGTGCCCGGGTTGGCCTCCATGGTGATCTCGCAGTCCGGGGTCAGTGCGATGCGTGCGCGCACCCCGTCCAGCAGCGCCTGCATGGCGTCGACGGAGAGCAGGCTCGGCGTGCCGCCACCGATAAAGATGGAGGAGAGGGGGCGCCCCTGGGCCCAGTGCAGATCCTGCTCCAGATCCTCCAGCAGGGCCGCCACGTACTCGAGGTGGGGCAGTTCCCCCTTCTGGGCGTGGGAGTTGAAGTCGCAGTAGGGGCACTTCTGGACGCACCAGGGCACGTGGATATAGAGGGAGAGGGGCGGCAGTTGCAGCATGGGATTTCCAGTATTCAACAATCAAAAGGGGTCGGGTGGCCCTGGTTGTCGGTGACAACGGGCGGGGCGCAGCGAACGAAACGGGGGCCGACGGCCCCCATTGTAGATGACAACGCGGCGGGAGACAGCGCTTTAGTTGACCGCCGCCAGGGCCGCTTTGAGCTTGGCCAGGGCCTGGCCACGGTGGCTGAGCTGGTTCTTGAGCTCCGCCGGCATCTGGGCCGAGGTGCAGTCGTGATCGGGCACGAAGAACACCGGGTCGTAGCCAAAGCCGTGCTGGCCGCGGGGTTCGTCGATGATCATCCCTTCCCAGCTGGCCTGGCAGATAATGGGGGTGGGATCGTCGGCGTGGCGCATGTAGACCAGCACGCACCAGAAGCGGGCGCTTTTCAGGTAATCCGGCGCGCCCTTGAGCTCGGCCAGCAGCTTGTCGATGTTCTCCTTGTCGCTGGCACCGGCACCGGCAAAACGGGCGGAGTAGACGCCGGGGCGGCCGTGCAGCAGATCCACTTCCAGACCGGAGTCGTCGGCCACGGCGGGCAGGCCGGTGACGCGGGCGGCGTGGCGGGCCTTGATGATGGCATTCTCGACGAAGGTGGTGCCGGTCTCGTCGGCATCGGAGACTGCAAACTCGCTCTGCGGGATCACCTGGATCTTCATATCGGCCAGCATGGCGGCCAATTCCTTCACCTTTTTCTGGTTCCCTGTTGCCAGGACAAGCTTGTTCATCACACACCTCCGCAAAAATAATCTGCGCATTCTATGCGGGGGAGGGGTTTAGTAAAAGCGCCAATTGCCCGGGATCCGGTGCCAACGGGGGATCCTGGTTCCACCCCCTGAGAGGTAGAAGAGATACATGTTTCCAGTGGGGAATAACCGAAGTGATTAAATACCATTTCAATTCATTACTCTGAGTCAGTAGACTCGCGGCCCAATCGATATTCCTAGGGCTTGAGGTGACTGATGCCATTGATTCTTTTGCTTGTACTCCTGGTGTTGTTCAGCCCGCTGGCCATCGACATCTATCTGCCTGCCATCCCCCAGATGGCCGAGCAGCTGGGGGCCGAAGTGACCCTGATGCAGGGCACCATCACCTGGTTCCTGTTCAGCATGGGGCTGGGGCAACTGCTGGTGGGGCCGCTGGCCGATCGCTACGGGCGCAAACCCATTGCCCTGGGGGGCGTGCTGCTCTACGGCCTGAGCGCCCTGGCAGCCGGCTTTGCCGCCAGCCTGGGTGAGCTGATGCTGGCGCGAGTGCTGCAAGGCTTCGGGGCCTGCGCCACCTCGGTGGCCGCCTTCTCGGTGGTCCGTGACAGCTATGGCCCCAAGAAGAGCGGTCAGATGATCTCCTATCTGAACGGTGCCATCTGCTTCATCCCCGCACTGGCGCCCCTGCTGGGTGGCTGGCTCACCGCCAAGGCGGGCTGGTCGGCGAACTTCTGGTTCATGGCGGGTTACGCCGTGGTGGTCGGCAGCTGGCTGCTGTGGCGGATGCCGGAAACCCGCCCTGAGGAGACCAGCAGTGCTGGCCCGCTCATCAGCTGGTCCCGCTACAGCCCGGTGCTGCGCTCCCCGAGCTTCCTGTTCAACGCGGCGCTGTGCATGCTGGCGATGGCGGTGATCCTCGCCTACGTGACGGCGGCGCCGGTACAACTGATGGTAACCCTGGGGCTGGACATGAGTGGCTTCAGCTACTGGTTTACCGCCAATGCGGCCCTCAACATCCTGGCCTGCTTCCTAGCCCCGCGCTTCATCGCCCGGGTAGGGCCAAGACGGACCCTGCGCATCGGCCTGCTGGTGGTGCTGCTCTCCGCCATCACCCTGACCCTGGCCATGCACATCCCGCACCCGCTGGCCATGATGGGCCCGGTGTTCCTCTCCAGCATCGGCTTTGCGATGATCCTGGGCGCCGCCGCCGGTATGGCGCTGGCCCCCTTCGGCCACTGCGCCGGGACTGCGGCCGCCCTGCTCGGCCTGTTCCAGATGAGCGGCTCCGGCGCCCTGGTGGGGATCACCGGTTGGTTGATGCCGGATCCCCTGAGCCAGCTGGCCCTGCACATGTGGCTGCTGCTGCCCCCGCTGGTGATGCTGATGACCCGCCAGGGCCGGCGCTTGTGTTTGCAATAAATCCTGTGCTCTGATGAGCACACTCAGGGGGCCTTGAGCCCCCTTCTCTTTTTCAGGTGACCTCGCCTGCCTCGCATGATCACAGACCCGTGGAGAAAACCGGATGAGCCACACAATCAACGCCGCCCTGGTGGGATACGGCTTCGCAGGACAGACCTTTCACGCCCCCTTCCTGGCCACGACCCCGGGCCTGACCCTGCGCTGGGTGGTGAGCCGGGATGCCGCCAAGGTACAGGCCGCGTTGCCCGGCACCCGGGTCGGCACCCTGGAGCAGGTGCTGGCCGATGACAGCCTCGATCTGGTGGTGATCGCCACCCCCAACGACACCCATGCCCCCATCGCTCGCGAGGCCCTGCTGGCGGGCAAGCACGTGGTGATCGACAAGCCGTTTGCCCTGGATCTGGCCGAAGCGAAGGCGCTGGTCGAGTTGGCGGAGAAGCAGCAGCGGCTGCTCAGCATCTTCCACAACCGACGCTGGGACGGGGATTTCCTCACGGTGCGCCGTCTGCTGGCGGAGGGGGCGCTGGGGCAAGTTGCCCAGTTCGAATCCCACTTCGACCGTTATCGCCCCGAGGTGCGCCAGCGCTGGCGCGAGGCGGGCGGCCCGGGCTCCGGTCTCTGGTTCGATCTCGGCCCTCATATCCTGGATCAGTCGCTCCAGCTGTTCGGCCAGCCGGACTGGTTGCAGGCGGATCTGGGCAAGCAGCGCCCCGGGGCCCTGGCGGACGACTACTTCCATGTGGTGCTGGGTTACGGCGAGATGCGGGTCATTCTGCACGGCAGTTGTCTGGTGTCGGCCGTGATGCCCCGCTTCGTGGTGCACGGCAGTCAGGGCTCCTTCATCAAGTTCGGCATGGACGTGCAGGAAGAGCAGCTCAAGGAGGGCAAGCGGCCTCCAGCGGCGGACTGGGGTGTGGATCCCGCCCCCGGCCAGCTCAGCCAGATCCGGGACGGTCAGCTCCTGCAGCAGACCGTGGCCGGCGAAGCGGGGGACTACGGCGCCTACTATCGCGGTGTCTGCGCCGCCATCCGGGGAGAAGGGGAGAACCCGGTGCCGGCCGACGAGGCCCTGGCGGTGATGGCCTTGCTGGACCTGGCCCGGGAGAGCGACCAGCAGGGGCAGCGCCTGCCTTGTCAGAAGCTGTCTGACTGACGGCGTAATCCGGCAGCGCCGAGAGCCTGACAGAAAGACAATGGCTGACTGGCAATCGTCAGGTAATTGGCGATTTGTTGTGCGAATTTGGTGGTGAATGGGTGTTTTATATTAATATTTGTCGTTGCAGTAGTGTTTCTTATCATGCCAACGAGAAAATATCATTGTGATACGCGTTTTCATCGGCCGCATATGGGGATATATTTCGCGCGCCTTCGGGCTCCAGCGGCCGGTGTGCCGACAGGAGCCGGGGCGTACAGTGATGGTCCCTGCACCATCTCTCCATCTTTTTTTGAGGGTATGCACATGAACAAAGTACTGGTAGCCGGTATCCTGGGTCTGATGTTGACCGCCTGTGGTCAGAAAGAAGAAGCTGCCGCTCCGGCTGCGACCCCGGCCGCAGACGTTGCTGCCACTGTCGAGAAAGCCGCTAGCGAAGCGTCTGCTACCGTCGAGAAGGCTGCTTCCGAAGCTTCCGCTACTGTCGAGAAGGCTGCCGCTGACGTGGCCACCAAGGCTGAAGCTGCCGTGAGCGATGCCAAGGCCAACTAAGCCAGCACCTCATTGAAAAACGGGCCCGGCGCACTCGCGCCGG
>NZ_CAWMFQ010000042.1:0-30896 GCF_963866995.1 Aeromonas sp. ZOR0002
GCAGTAGAGGCAGTAGAGGCAGTAGAGGCAGTAGAGGCAGTATCAGAATCCACCAGAAGAAAAGCCGGGACAAGCCCGGCTTTATCTTTATATCACTCAGCAGCTGCTTCAGCAGCGGCCGGGCGGTCTACCAGCTCAATGTAAGCCATAGGAGCATTGTCGCCAGCACGGAAACCGCATTTCAGAATGCGAGTATAACCGCCGGCGCGCTCCAGGTAGCGCGGGCCCAGTTCATTGAACAGCTTAGCCACGATCGCGTTATCGCGAGTACGGGCAAATGCCAGGCGACGATTAGCAACGCTATCAGTCTTGGCAAGGGTGATCAGCGGTTCAACTACACGACGCAGCTCTTTTGCCTTAGGCAGAGTCGTCTTGATGATCTCATGACGAACCAGGGAGCTGGCCATGTTGCGGAACATAGCCTGACGATGGCTGCTGTTCCGGTTCAGTTGACGACCACTCAAACGATGGCGCATGACCTTATCCTTCTAACTAAATCTGTGAAACCCGTAATCTGGATTACTCGTCAGCGATGCTGGCGGGCGGCCAGTTCTCAAGGCGCATGCCAAGAGACAGACCACGGGAGGCCAACACGTCCTTGATCTCAGTCAGGGACTTCTTACCGAGGTTAGGAGTCTTAAGCAACTCAACTTCGGTACGCTGTACCAGATCACCAATATAGTGGATAGCTTCTGCCTTCAGACAGTTCGCTGAACGAACTGTCAGCTCCAAATCATCGACAGGACGCAGCAGAATCGGATCAAACTCGGGTTTCTCTTCTTTCTTCTCGGGCACGCTGACATCGCGCAGATCCACGAAGGCTTCCAGTTGCTCTGCCAGAATAGTGGCGGAACGACGGATGGCTTCTTCCGGATCCAGAGTACCATTGGTCTCCATGTCGATAACCAGCTTGTCCAAGTCGGTGCGCTGTTCCACACGTGCCGCCTCGACATTGTAGGCGATGCGAACGATGGGGCTGAACGCGGAGTCCAGCAGCAGGCGACCGATAGGACGCTCTTCATCATCGTTGTGAACACGAGCAGAAGCAGGCACATAACCACGACCGCGCTGAACTTTCAGGCGCATGCTGATCTCAGCATTTGTACCAGTCAGGTGGCAGATTACGTGCTCCGGGTTTACGATCTCGACTTCATCACCGTGAGTGATATCACCAGCGGTAACGGGGCCTGTTCCAGACTTGGTCAGGGACAGAGTTACCTCGTCCTTGCCTTCCAGCTTCACAGCGATACCTTTCAGGTTGAGCAGGATTTCAAGAATGTCTTCCTGTACACCTTCTTTGCTGCTGTACTCGTGCAGTACTCCGTCGATCTCGACTTCAGTAACCGCACAACCGGGCATAGATGACAGCAAAATACGACGCAGGGCATTGCCCAGCGTGTGGCCAAAGCCACGCTCAAGCGGCTCGAGAGTCACTTTCGCGTGAGTCGGGCTAACTTGCTCGATGTCAACTAGCCGCGGTTTAAGAAAATCTGTTACAGAACCCAGCATTGTGTCCTCTCTTTAGAAGCTAGCTTTACTTGGAGTAAAGCTCGACGATCAGCTGTTCGTTAATGTCGGCAGACAGGTCGGAACGCTCCGGCAGGCGCTTGAAGGCACCTTCCATCTTAGCAGCGTCAACCTCTACCCAAGTCGGCTTCTCGCGCTGACCAGCAACTTCCAGGGAAGCTTTGATACGCGCTTGCTTCTTAGCCTTCTCGCGAACGCAGATCACGTCCTCAGGGGATACCTGGAAAGAAGGAACATTCACAACGCGGCCGTTTACCATGATGGCTTTGTGGCTCACCAGCTGACGAGATTCAGCACGAGTGGCGCCGAAGCCCATGCGGTAGACGACGTTGTCCAGACGACCTTCCAGCAGCTGCAACAGGTTTTCACCGGTGTTACCCTTTTGACGGGCAGCGTCGCGGTAGTAGTTGCGGAACTGTTTTTCCAATACGCCGTAGATACGACGTACTTTTTGTTTCTCGCGCAGTTGCACACCGTAGTCGGACAGACGCGCTTTACGCGCACCGTGTTGACCAGGAACGGTGTCAATCTTGCACTTAGAATCAATCGCACGAACACCAGACTTCAGGAAGAGGTCGGTGCCCTCACGACGGCTAAGCTTAAGCTTAGGACCGATATATCTTGCCATCTTCTTTCTCCAACAATCCTAGACCAAGTAGCTACAGCGTTACACGCGGCGCTTCTTGGGAGGACGACAACCGTTGTGCGGGATCGGAGTCACATCAGTAATGTTAGTGATGCGGAAACCAGCCGCGTTCAGAGCGCGGATGGAAGACTCACGACCGGGACCCGGACCTTTGACCATGACTTCCAGGTTCTTCACGCCGTATTCTTTGGCGATCTCACCAGCACGCTCAGCAGCTACCTGGGCAGCAAACGGAGTGGACTTACGGGAACCACGGAAACCGGAACCACCAGAGGTAGCCCAAGACAGAGCATTGCCCTGACGGTCAGTAATGGTCACGATTGTGTTGTTGAAAGATGCATGAACGTGCGCAATACCGTCGCTCACTTGCTTTTTAACGCGCTTGCGAGCACGAGTCGGAGTTTTAGCCATTTTCTACCTTCCCGTTACTTCTTGATAGCCTTGCGCGGACCCTTACGGGTACGAGCGTTGGTCTTGGTACGTTGACCACGAACAGGCAGGCTACGACGGTGACGCAAACCACGGTAGCAACCCAGATCCATCAATCGCTTGATGTTCATGGAAATCTGACGACGCAGGTCACCTTCGACGGTGAATTTACCTACTTGTTCACGCAGACTCTCGATCTGAGCTTCGTCCAGGTCTTTAATTTTCACATTCTCAGCGATACCGGCTGCGGCACAGATGGCCTTGGAGCGGGTACGACCGACGCCATAAATAGCAGTCAACGCAATGACTGCATGTTTATGGTCAGGAATGTTAATGCCAGCGATACGGGCCACTATTCACTCCTACATATAGTAGATAACGACCACCACAAAGCCCGTGAGCGGATACGTGGCGGTCAACCAATACACAACAAAAGTTGGCTGGCTATATTAGCCAGCACAACTATTTGTTGCAAGTACTAACCGTAAAAAATTAGCCTTGGCGCTGTTTATGCTTTGGCTCGCTGCAAATCACACGCACCACACCGTGACGCTTGATGATTTTGCAGTTACGGCAGATTGCCTTAACGGAAGCACGAACTTTCATTGCTTAACTCCGTAACTACGCCGACCTTTAGCGGCCGTAGCCCTTCAGGTTGGCCTTCCTCAGGACGTCGCCATATTGATGAGACATCATATGGGTCTGAACCTGAGCCATGAAGTCCATGATAACTACCACGATAATCAGCAGCGAGGTGCCACCGAAGTAGAACTGTACGTTCCAGGCAGTCATCAGGAACTGGGGTACCAGACAGATAAAGGTAATATAGAGCGCACCTGCCAATGTCAGGCGAGTCATAACCTTATCGATGTAACGTGCTGTCTGCTCGCCCGGGCGGATCCCCGGGATAAAGGCTCCACTCTTCTTCAGGTTATCTGCTGTCTCGCGGGGGTTGAACACCAGCGCGGTATAGAAGAAGCAGAAGAAGATAATGGCTGCTGCATAGAGCATCTCGTACAAGGGCTGACCCGGCTGCAGGACCATAGAGACCTGTTGCAGAATGTCAGCGATCTTGCCCTCGCCCTGACCAAACCAGGAGGTAATGGTACCCGGGAAGAGGATGATGCTGGATGCGAAAATCGCAGGAATCACACCGGCCATATTCACTTTCAACGGCAGGTGTGTGCTTTGCGCAGCGAATACCTGGCGGCCTTGTTGACGCTTGGCATAGTTAACGACGATACGACGCTGACCACGCTCCACGAACACCACAAAGTAAGTCACAGCGAAAACTATCAAGCCCAGCAACAACAACAGCAGGATGTGCAATTCCCCTTGACGTGCCTGTTCGGCCGTAGCGCCAATGGCATGAGGCAGACCGGCGACGATACCTGTGAAGATAATCAACGAGATACCATTACCAATCCCACGCTCGGTAATCTGTTCACCCAACCACATCAAGAACATGGTACCGGTGACCAGACTCACAACGGCTGTGAAATAGAAGCCCAAACCCGGATGAGTCACGAGTCCTTGCATCATATTCGGCAGACCTGTTGCAATACCAATGGCCTGGAACGTTCCCAAAACCAGCGTGCCCCAACGGGTATATTGGCTAATCTTGCGACGGCCGGATTCACCTTCTTTCTTGAGTTCAGCAAGAGCAGGGTGAACCACAGTCAGCAACTGGATAATGATCGACGCCGAAATGTACGGCATGATCCCCAGTGCAAGAATAGAAGCACGCGAGAGTGCACCACCACTGAACATGTTGAACATCTCAATGATGGTGCCCTTCTGTTGTTGGAACAACTCGGCCAGTACGGCGGCGTCAATACCAGGGATCGGCACATAAGAGCCTGCACGGAACACGATAATTGCCCCGAGAACGAAGAGCAGACGGCTCTTCAGTTCGCTCAGACCACCTTGTGCTTTAACATCCAATCCTGGTTTCTTAGCCATTGTACTGATTATTCCTCGATTTTACCGCCAGCGGCCTCGATGGCTGCACGTGCACCCTTGGTGACGGACAGACCACGAACGGTCACAGCACGGTCAATGTTGCCAGACAGAACAACTTTAGCGAACACGATGTTTTTGGTAATAACACCGGCTTGCTTCAGAGTGCTCACGTCGACCACATCACCTTCTACCAGGGCGATTTCGTTCAGGCGCACTTCGGCAGAAACCAAAGATTTGCGAGAGAAGAAACCGAACTTCGGCAGACGGATTTTCAAAGGCATCTGGCCGCCTTCGAAACCGTTGCGGACCTTGCCGCCACCGGAACGAGAGGTTTGACCTTTAACACCACGACCACCGGTCTTGCCCAGACCAGAACCGATACCACGGCCCGGACGGTGCTTGACGCGCTTGGAGCCAGCGGCCGGAGACAGAGTATTCAGACGCATGCTTAGCCCTCCACCTTAACCATGTAATAAACCTGGTTGATCATACCGCGTACGCAGGGAGTATCTTCCAGCTCAACGGTGTGACCAATGCGACGCAGACCCAGACCACGCAGAGTCGCCTTATGCTTTGGCAGACGGCCGATAGAGCTGCGAGTTTGAGTTACTTTTACAGTGTTAGCCATGTCGCATTACCCCAGAATTTCTTCAACGCGCAGACCACGCTTGGCCGCGATCTGTTCCGGTGATTGACCGTGAACCAGAGCGTCGACAGTTGCGCGAACAACGTTGATTGGGTTGGTGGAACCGTAGGTCTTGGCCAGCACGTTGTGGATACCAGCAACTTCCAGTACGGCACGCATGGCGCCGCCTGCAATGATACCAGTACCTTGGGAGGCCGGCTTCATGAACACGGTGGAACCAGAGTGAACGCCACGCACCGGGTGGTGCAGGGTGCCGTTGTTCAGCTCAACCTTGTTCAGGTTACGTTTAGCCTGTTCCATCGCCTTTTGAATGGCGGCCGGAACTTCACGGGCCTTACCGTAACCGTAACCTACACGGCCGTTACCATCACCCACCACGGTCAACGCGGTGAAGGACATGATACGACCACCTTTAACAGTTTTCGAAACGCGGTTTACTGCAATGAGCTTTTCTTGCAGTTCGCCGGCTTGAGATTCGACTTTAGCCATCTTCGACTCCTAGCTTAGAACTGAAGACCAGCGTCACGAGCAGCGGCAGCCAGAGCGGCTACACGACCGTGATACTTGAAACCGGAACGATCGAAAGATACGTTCTGAACGCCTTTGGCAATAGCACGCTCAGCGATAGCCTTACCTACAGCGGTAGCAGCATCTGCGTTACCGGTGTATTTCAGAGCTTCACTGATGGCTTTCTCTACTGTGGAAGCAGAGGCCAGAACTTCGGAACCGTTGGCTGCAATAACCTGCGCATAGATATGACGCGGGGTACGGTGAACAACCAGACGGGTAGCTCCCAGTTCCTGCATCTTTTTCCGAGCACGAGTAGCACGACGGAGACGAGCTGCTTTCTTGTCCATAGTGTTACCTTACTTCTTCTTAGCTTCTTTAGTACGCACTTGCTCGTTGGCATAGCGTACACCCTTGCCCTTGTAGGGCTCCGGAGCGCGGTAAGCACGGATATCGGCGGCGACTTGGCCAACCAGCTGCTTGTCCACACCACGCAGAACGATCTCGGTGGCGGACGGACATTCAGCGGTGACACCAGCCGGCAGCGCATGCTCTACCGGGTGAGAGAAGCCCAGTGCCAGCGCAACAGCATTGCCCTTGATGGAGGCTTTGTAACCTACACCAACCAGCTGCAGCTTGCGCTCGAAGCCTTGGGTAACACCGACTACCATGTTGTTGACCAATGCACGGGCAGTACCGGCCTGAGCGTCAGCACCAGCGATGCCGTCGCGCGGGGCGAACTTCAGTACATTGTCTTCTTTGGTCACTTCTACACCAGCGTGGATGGAACGAACCAGGGAACCCTTGCCACCTTTGATGGACAGTTCTTGGCCGTTCAGAGTCACCTCTACGCCAGCAGGAATAGTGACGGGTGCCTTAGCAACGCGAGACATTTCCGACCTCCTATTAAGCGACGTAGCAGATGATCTCACCACCCATGCTTGCCTTGCGGGCAGCACGGTCGGTCATCACACCTTTAGACGTGGACACGATAGCAACACCGAGACCGCCCATGACTTTCGGCAGATCAGTAGTGCGCTTGTAAATACGCAGGCCGGGACGGCTCACGCGTTGGATCAGTTCTACAACCGGCTTGCCCTGGAAATACTTCAGTTCGATTTCCAGTTCCGGTTTCACGTCACCAGCTACGTTGTAGCCAGCGATGTAACCTTCTTCTTTCAGCACTTTGGCGATAGCCACTTTCAGCTTGGAAGAAGGCATGGAAACCGCAACTTTGCTCGCCGCCTGACCGTTACGGATGCGGGTCAGCATATCCGCGATCGGATCTTGCATGCTCATAGTCTAACTCCCGAGATTCTTACCAAGAGGCCTTTTTGAGGCCCGGAATTTCGCCCTTCATGGCATGCTCACGCACCTTGATGCGAGAGAGGCCAAACTTCCGCAGGAAACCGTGCGGACGACCAGTGATGTTGCAACGGTTACGCTGGCGGGACGGACTGGAATCACGGGGCAGCTGTTGCAGTTGCAAGACAGCATCCCAACGCGCTTCTTCAGAAGCGTTCATATCAACGATGATAGCTTTCAGCTCGGTACGCTTGGTCGCGAACTTGGCTGCCAGCTTCGCACGCTTTGCTTCACGTGCTTTCATGGATGTTTTAGCCATAACCCTAACCTTACTTGCGGAATGGGAAGTTAAAGGCAGCCAGCAGAGCACGGCCTTCTTCGTCGGTATTCGCGGAAGTGGTGATGGTGATATCCAGACCACGGACGCGATCGACCTTGTCATAGTCGATTTCCGGGAAGATGATTTGCTCACGCACGCCCATGGAGTAGTTACCACGGCCATCGAACGCCTTGGCGTTCAGACCACGGAAGTCACGGATACGCGGTACGGAGATGCAAATCAGCCGTTCCAGGAACTCCCACATACGCTCGCCACGCAGGGTTACTTTACAACCTATCGGGTAGCCTTCACGAATCTTGAAGCCCGCAACAGATTTGCGTGCTTTGGTGATCAGCGGCTTCTGACCGGAAATGGCAGCCATATCGGCAGCAGCATTTTCCAGCAACTTCTTGTCAGAGATCGCTTCACCAACACCCATGTTCAGGGTGATTTTCTCGATCCGAGGGACTTGCATGATAGTCTTGTAACCGAACTGCTTGGACAGTTCATTTACTACATCGGATTTGTAGTAATCATGCAGTTTCGCCATCGTTAAACTCCAATTACTTCACAAGTTCGCCGGTGGATTTGAAGAAACGGACTTTCTTGCCGTCTTCAATCCGGAAACCAACGCGGTCAGCCTTGCCAGTGGCAGAGTTGAACAGCGCGACGTTAGATACATCGATGGGGGCTTCTTTGGTGACGATGCCGCCAGCCTGACCCAGTGCGGGTACCGGCTTTTGGTGTTTCTTCACCTGGTTGATGCCTTCCACGATTACCTTACCTTTTGCAATCAGGACTTGAGTGACTTTGCCACGCTTGCCCTTGTCTTTGCCGGTAAGAACAATTACTTCGTCTTCGCGACGGATTTTAGCTGCCATCGTTCGACTCCTTACAGTACTTCGGGTGCCAGGGACACAATCTTCATGAACTTCTCGTTACGGAGTTCACGGGTCACCGGGCCAAAAATACGAGTACCGATTGGCTGTTGGTTGTTGTTAAGCAACACAGCCGCATTGTTGTCGAAACGGATGACAGAGCCGTCCGGACGACGAACGCCTTTACGGGTGCGTACGACCACCGCGTTATACACATCACCTTTCTTCACTTTACCGCGAGGAATGGCTTCCTTGATGGAAACCTTGATGATGTCGCCGATGCCGGCATAACGGCGGTGCGAACCACCCAGAACCTTAATACACATTACACTGCGAGCGCCGGAGTTGTCGGCAACACCCAGCATACTTTGCATCTGGATCATCTTAGTGCTCCGCTTTGTTTACTTCTTATCCCTGATGGGATCTGGCTGCCTTCAAAAGGCGCGAAACTATAACACAGCTATTTTTGAAAAGGTAGCCTAAAAAACAAACGGCCCCGATGGGGGGCCGTTTGGGCTAAAAAGTACCGAATTAGGCCTTTTCTACGACAGCAACCAGGGTCCAGGACTTGGTCTTGGACAGCGGGCGGCACTCGCGGATTTCCACGAGATCGCCAGCCTTGCACTCGTTGTTCTCGTCATGCACGTGCAACTTGGTAGTGCGCTTGATGATCTTACCGTAGATCGGGTGCTTTACCTTGCGCTCGATAGCGACGGTGATGGACTTGTCCATCTTGTCGCTAATTACACGACCTTGCAGAGTACGGATCTTGTCAGTCATTACGCACCTGCCTTCTCAGTCAGTACAGTCTTAATACGTGCGACGTCACGACGCACTTGTTTCAGAGTGTGAGTCTGAGCCAGCTGGCCGGTGGAAGCTTGCATGCGCATGTTGAATTGCTCACGCAGCAGACCCAGCAGCTCCTGGTTCAGTTCTTCGACGCTCTTTTGACGCAGATCTTGGGCTTTCATCACATCACCGTCTTAATTACGAAAGTGGTCTGAACAGACAGCTTAGCTGCGGCCAGGGCAAACGCTTCACGCGCCAGAGCCTCAGGTACACCATCCATCTCGTACAGAACCTTGCCAGGCTGGATCGGGCAAACCCAGTATTCCACGTTACCCTTACCTTTACCCATACGAACTTCGAGGGGCTTTTCGGTGATGGGCTTGTCCGGGAACACACGGATCCAGATCTTGCCTTGACGCTTAACGTGACGGGTCATGGCACGACGGGCTGCTTCGATTTGACGAGCAGTCAGTTGACCACGAGATGTCGCCTTCAGGCCAAAGGTACCGAAGGATACTTCGTTACCGGCATTGGCCAGACCGCGGTTACGACCCTTGTGGGTCTTGCGGAATTTAGTACGCTTAGGTTGCAACATTTACCGAATCTCCTTACTTGGCAGCGCGGCGCTTGTTGTCACGCTTGGGCTTCGCAGGAGCTTGCTCTTGAGCAGCGGCAGCATTGACTGCAGCCAGACCGCCCAGAACTTCGCCCTTGAAGATCCAAACTTTAACGCCGATCACACCGTAAGTGGTGTGGGCTTCAGAAGTTGCGTAGTCGATGTCGGCGCGCAGGGTGTGCAGGGGCACACGACCTTCACGGTACCATTCGGTACGCGCGATTTCAGCACCGCCCAGACGACCGGAAACTTCCACTTTGATGCCCTTGGCACCCAGGCGCATGGCGTTCTGTACGGCGCGCTTCATAGCACGACGGAACATTACGCGACGCTCCAGCTGGGAAGTGATGCTGTCGGCAACCAGTTTGCCATCCAGCTCCGGCTTGCGGACTTCGGAAATGTTGATTTGAGCAGGCACGCCAGCGATTGCGGCTACAGCTTTGCGCAGTTTTTCAACGTCTTCGCCTTTCTTGCCGATCACGACGCCCGGACGAGCGGTGTGAATGGTCACACGGATGCTCTTGGCCGGACGCTCGATAGTGATCTTGGACAAGGAAGCGTTTTTCAGCTCCTTGGTCAGGAACTGGCGTACTTGGAAATCGCTGTACAGGTTGTCAGCGAAGTCTTTGGTGTTCGCGAACCAGGTAGAATTCCAAGGCTTGGTAATACCCAGGCGAATGCCATTAGGATGTACTTTCTGACCCATTGCTTATCTCCCAGCCTTAGCGTCGGATACCACTACAGTGATGTGAGCGGTACGCTTGAGGATACGATCCGCGCGACCTTTGGCACGCGGGCGGATGCGCTTCATGGAGGGACCTTCGTCTACCATGATGGTGGCAACACGCAGGGTGTCGATATCGGCACCTTCGTTGTGCTCAGCGTTGGCAATGGCAGATTCCAGCACTTTCTTCACCAGAACAGCAGCCTTTTTCGGGCTGAAGGTCAGGATGTTCAGAGCCTTGTCTACGGACAGACCACGTACTTGATCGGCTACCAGACGAGCTTTCTGGGCAGAAGTACGGGCATAACGGTGTTTAGCGATAGCTTCCATCATTTATCCCTTAGCGCTTCTTAGCCTTCTTATCAGCAGCATGGCCGCGATAAGTACGAGTCGGTGCGAATTCACCCAGTTTGTGACCGATCATTTCTTCGGTAACGAAAACCGGAACGTGCTGACGACCATTATGGACAGCGATGGTCAAACCGATCATGTTCGGGATGATCATTGAACGACGGGACCAGGTCTTAACCGGCTTTTTATCCCCGCTTTCCACCGCTTTCTCTACCTTCTTCAGCAAGTGCAGGTCGATAAATGGACCCTTCTTGAGAGAACGTGGCATGGTGATTCCTCTATGTTAACAATTACTTGTTACGACGACGTACGATGTACTTGTCGGTACGCTTGTTCTTACGGGTCTTGAAGCCCTTAGCCTTCTGGCCCCATGGGGACACAGGCTGCATGCCCTTGTTACGACCCTCACCACCACCGTGCGGGTGATCAACCGGGTTCATCGCCATACCGCGAACGGTCGGACGAATACCACGCCAGCGGTTAGCACCGGCTTTACCCAGTTGACGCAGCATGTGCTCGGAGTTACCCACTTCACCGATGGTAGCGCGGCACTCGGCCAGAACTTTACGTACTTCGCCGGAACGCAGACGCAGAGTTACATAGTTACCTTCACGAGCCAGGATCTGGATGAAAGTACCAGCGGAACGAGCCAGCTGGGCACCTTTACCAGGCTTCATCTCAACGGCGTGAACGGTAGAACCGACCGGGATGTTGCGCATCGGCAGGGTGTTACCTACCTTGATGGCAGCATCAGCACCAGAGGCGATTGCATCACCAGCTTTCAGGCCTTTCGGAGCCAGGATGTAACGACGCTCACCGTCTGCATACAGCACCAGGGCGATGTTTGCGGTACGGTTAGGATCGTATTCCAGACGCTCAACTTTGGCCGGAATGCCGTCTTTGTCGCGCTTGAAGTCGATCAGACGGTAGTGTTGCTTGTGACCACCACCGATGTGACGAGTGGTGATACGACCGTTGTTGTTACGGCCACCGGACTTGCTTTTGCTGTCCAGCAGAGCGGCGAAGGGCTTGCCCTTGTACAGCTCTTGGTTGACGATCTTGACGACGTGGCGGCGGCCCGGAGAAGTAGGCTTGCACTTAACGATTGCCATTTTTCAGAACTCCTCTTACTCGGCTGCGCCCATGAAGTCGATGTCCTGACCAGCTTTCAGGGTCACATAAGCCTTTTTCCAATCGGAACGACGGCCTACGCGTGCACCTGCGCGCTTGGTCTTACCCTTCATGTTCAGGGTACGGACGGTCTCAACTTCGACCTCGAACAGTTTCGCAACTGCAGCTTTGACTTCCGCCTTGGTGGCATCAACAGCAACTTTGAACACGATAGTGTTCTGCTTTTCTGCGACCATGGTGCTCTTTTCAGAGATGTGCGGAGCCTTCAGAACTTTCAGCAGACGCTCTTCACGGATCATGCCAGCATCTCCTCGATTTGCTTAACTGCGTCAGCAGTCATCAGAACCTTGTCGAAAGCGATCAGGCTGACCGGGTCGATACCGGCAACGTCACGCACGTCAACTTTGTACAGGTTACGAGCAGCCAGGAACAGGTTCTCATCGACTTCAGCAGTCACGATCAGAACGTCAGTCAGTTCCATTTCTTTCAGCTTGGCGATCAGTTCTTTGGTCTTCGGCGCTTCGATGCCGAACTTCTCAACAACGATCAGGCGCTCTTGACGTACCAGCTCGGACAGGATGCTACGGATAGCGCCGCGGTACATCTTCTTGTTTACTTTCTGGCTGTGATCTTGCGGCTTAGCAGCAAAGGTCACACCACCGGAACGCCAGATGGGCGAACGGATGGAGCCAGCACGGGCACGACCAGTACCCTTCTGACGCCACGGCTTTTTGCCGCCACCAGACACTTCAGAGCGAGTCAGCTGCGCACGAGTACCCTGACGGGCACCAGCGGCATATGCAACGACAACCTGGTGAACCAGAGCTTCGTTGAATTCGCGCCCGAAGGTAGTCTCGGAAACTTCAAGAGCGCTCTTGGCGTCTTTCATTACCAATTCCATTACTATCTCCTCAGACGTTACGCTTTGACGGCAGGTTTAACGATCACGTTGCCGTTGGTTGCACCCGGTACTGCGCCTTTGATGAGCAGCAGGTTGCGTTCAGCGTCAACACGAACCAGTTCCAGGTTCTGAGTCGTTACACGCTCAGCACCCATGTGACCAGCCATCTTCTTGCCCTTGAATACACGGCCCGGGGTCTGGTTTTGACCGATGGAGCCAGGTACACGGTGGGACAGGGAGTTACCGTGGGTCATATCCTGGGTACGGAAGTTCCAGCGCTTAACAGTACCGGCAAAACCTTTACCCTTGGATGTGCCGGTAACGTCTACCAGCTTAACGTCAGCGAGAAGATCTACTTTCAGCTCGCTACCAACAGTGAAAGTTTCACCGTTGTTCAGGCGGAATTCCCACAGACCGCGACCGGCTTCTACACCAGCTTTGGCGAAGTGGCCAGCTTCCGGCTTGGTTACGCGGCTGGCTTTCTTGGCGCCAGTGGTAACCTGAATAGCGTTGTAGCCGTCGGTTTCTACAGATTTGACCTGAGTTACACGGTTAGCTTCAACTTCGATAACAGTCACCGGGATAGAAACGCCATCTTCAGTGAAGATGCGAGTCATACCCACTTTGCGACCTACAAGACCGATTGTCATTGTTATCAACCTCTTTCCGTAATTAACCCAGGCTGATCTGGACGTCTACACCAGCTGCCAGATCCAGACGCATCAGAGCGTCTACGGTCTTGTCAGTCGGCTCAACGATGTCTACCAGACGCTTGTGAGTGCGGATCTCGTACTGATCACGCGCGTCTTTGTTGACGTGCGGGGAGATCAGAACGGTGAAACGCTCTTTGCGAGTCGGCAGCGGGATAGGACCGCGAACCTGCGCGCCAGTGCGCTTAGCAGTTTCAACGATTTCCGCAGTGGATTGATCGATCAGGCGATGATCAAAAGCCTTCAGGCGGATACGGATTCTTTGGTTCTGCATTGACAGAGCTCCAATAGATAAAAGAACATAAATCAACACCGCCCGACCGGGACTACTCCCGCCAGAGGTGTGATTTTTCACGTTTCCTCCCATATCGGGAGGACTGTATGGCTGGCAACTCGTAAACGGGAAGCTCAGCAAGCAGACATATCGTCTGGCTGCCTCATGGGCAAGCGGAGGGGATTATACGGATTTTTTCCACTCACGCAAGTGAAGGCGGACAGATTGTGCGCAATTTTATGTGACAGATGGATCTCGCCAACGGCTGGGCAAGCCCTTGCCTGGCAGGGGTAACGACAATGTTGCAAACAGGCTGATAGACTGCGCCCTCGCCCCTGTCTGCGGAACCCATCCCATGCTCAAGAATCAGAAGAAAGCCTACCAGTACGGGCTCTGTGCCGTCGCCCTCTGGTCCACGGTGGCCAGCGCCTTCAAGATCTCCCTCGCCTACTTTGAACCGGTACAGCTGCTGCTGGTCGCGGCCTGTACCTCGACCCTGACCCTGGGGTGCATCGTGGCCTGTCAGGGCAAACTGCCGCTACTGCTCGACTACATCAAGCGTCGCCCCCTCTACTACCTCGCTCTCGGGGTCCTGAACCCCTTTCTCTATTACCTGCTGCTGTTCAAGGCATATGATCTGCTGCCCGCCCAGCAGGCGCAGACTCTCAACTACACCTGGGCCATCACCCTCAGCCTGCTGGCCGTTCCCTTCCTCGGTCAAAAGCTGCGCCGCCGCGATGGCGTCGCCATCGTGCTCGGCTATTTCGGCGCCCTGGTGATCGCCACCAGGGGGGACGTGTTCGGTCTGCAGTTCGACAGCCCCCTCGGCGTCACGCTGGCGCTGGTGTCGACCCTGATCTGGGCCGGTTACTGGATCCTCAACACCCGCAATCAGGGGGATCCCGTCGTCAGCCTGCTGCTCGGCTTCCTCATCAGCCTGCCCTTCATCATCGTGGCGACCTGGTTGCTCTCGGACTTTGCCATGACTGCCTGGCAGGGATGGGCTGGCGCCATCTATGTGGGGCTGTTCGAGATGGGTTTCGGTTTCGTGCTCTGGCTGATGGCCCTGCGCCACGCCACCAACACGGCCCCCATCAGCAACCTTATCTTCATCTCGCCGTTTGCCTCTCTGGTGCTGCTCAACCTGTTGATCGGCGAAACCATTCACCCGGCAACCCCCATCGGGCTGGTTCTCATCGTCGCCGCCCTGCTTATCCAGCAACTCAAATATGGCAAGCGCTACCGCAAGGTGAGCGACCCCCACCCCTGACAGACAAAGGGCGTATCCCTCGATACGCCCTGCTTTCAATCCATCCACTCCAGCGGCTGGTTCTTGGGTAGCCGGATCTCCACCTGCAAGCCCCCCAGTTCGGAGCGCCCCAGCCTGATGGTGCCGTGATGCTGGGAGACTATCTTGGCAACGATGGCCAGCCCCAGCCCACTCCCGCCACCGGTGCGCGCCACATTGCCCTGGGTGAAGGGCTTGAGCACCCGGGAGTAGTCCTCTTCTGCGATCCCCGGGCCATTGTCGGAGAGTCGCAGCCGCACCCAGTGGCCATCATCCCTGAGCTCGGCCTGCAACCGGGTCGCGCCATAGCGCAGGGAGTTGCCCGACAGATTGTTGAGGATACGGCGAATGCTGATGGGATGGCAGGCCACACGCACCGCCTCCTCCGGCAGGAGCAGCTCCACTTCCAGTCCCTGATCGGTCTGCATCAGCAACGCATCGTGAATGAGCTGGGTCAGGTCGACGGGCCGGGCATCGAGCCCCTCGTTCGGGCGAATGTAGTCGATGAACTGATCGATGATGCCGTTCGACTCATCGATGTCCGCATTGATGCTCTCCTTGAGGTACTCATCCCCGGAGGACATCATCTCGGTCGCGAGACGAATACGGGTAAGAGGGGTGCGCAAATCGTGGGATACCCCGGCCATCATCAGGTTGCGCTCCTCGATCAGCCCCTTGATGGAGCTCGACATGTGGTTGAAGGTGCGGGTCAGGCGGCGCACCTCCCGCGAGCCCTGCTCCCCCAGGGCATCGGGAAAGTTGCCGCGCGCTACCGCCACGGCCCCCGCTTCCAGATCCTCCAGCGGCCGCACCAGCTGACGGGCAAAACGCCAGGCCGCAAACAGGGTCACAACCAGCAAGACGCTCATATAGAGGATGAGCGGTTCGATGTCGTCATCTTCAATTTCCGTCAGGGGAATACGCACCCACATCTGGCTGGCCTGGGGAGGCTGGATCCAGATGATGTAGTGATCCTGGATTTCAACCCTGACCCTGGTATCCCCTTTCAATTCGCGGCTGATGCTCTGCTCCAGATAGGGGTAGGGCTTGGAATCATTCAGCCCGTGCTGCTCCGCCTCGCTCTGGGTATAGATGTCGCTGCCAGTGGTCACATAGACCAGCGCCTCGGCATCTTCACTGAGCGCCAGCTGGTTGTTGTCCACCGGGAAGATGAGTTTGACCTGGTTTGCCAGCAGGTGGCTGATCTGCTTGACGGTCGGCGCCAGCAGGTAGTTGTAGAAGGTAACGTAGGAGACGACTTGATAGACCACCAGCACGGCAGCCAGAAACCAGAGCATGCGGGAGAACATGCTGCCCACTTTCTTCATGCGTTCTCACCGTCCGGTACGAACACATACCCCAGACCCCAGACGGTCTGCAGATAGCGAGGCTGGGCCGGGTCCTGTTCCAGCAGGCGGCGCAGGCGGGAGACCTGCACGTCGATGCTGCGCTCGGTGGCCGTGTACTCGCGACCACGGGCCAGGTTCATCAGCTTGTCACGGGAGAGCGGTTCGCGAGGATGACTCACCAGCACCTTGAGCACAGCGAACTCCCCGCTGGTCAGGGCAACCGGTTCGCCATCACGGCTCAGTTCACGGGTCGCCAGATTGAGCTGGTAGGCCCCGAAACTCACCATCTTCTCCGCCGCGGAAGGGGCGCCGGGCAGCTCCACGGTATGGCGGCGCAGCACGGCGCGGATCCGGGCCAGCAGCTCACGGGGGTTGAACGGTTTGGGCAGATAATCGTCGGCCCCCATCTCCAGACCGACGATGCGATCAACCTCGTCTCCCTTGGCGGTGAGCATCAAGACGGGGATCTGGTTGCCGGCCTCGCGCAGGCGGCGGCAGATGGAGAGGCCATCTTCCCCCGGCAGCATCAGATCAAGCACCATCAGGCTGAAGTTTTCACGCGTCAGCAGGCGATCGGCCTGCTCCCCGTTGGCAACACCTCGCACTACAAACCCCTGCTCGGTGAGGTAGCGCTCCAGCAAGGAACGCAGTTTCAGATCGTCGTCCACCACCAGGACCTTGTATTGCTGACTCATTGCCACCTCTCTTCTCTGTCTCCCCTCATACTAGAGCCGCCCCCTGCAACCACAAAGCATAAATATGTTACCGGTTATTGCCCTCATTCGGCCCCGGAGCCGGGAAGGATGGATGACCAGCTCCGCTTTTTGCTCGACAGGGCGGCGACAATGACTAAGATCCCGGGCAACCGGATGCAATTGGCGAGGGAGTGATAACCCCATGAAAACCAAACTCATTACCCGTGAAGGCTACACCAGGCTCCGGCAGGAGCACGACATGCTCTGGCGGGAGGAGAGGCCCGATGTCACCAAAAAAGTGGCCTGGGCAGCGAGCCTGGGTGATCGCAGCGAGAATGCCGATTACCAGTACAACAAGAAACGCCTGCGGGAGATCGACCGCCGGGTTCGCTACCTGCGCAAGTGCCTGGAAGAGCTGACCATAGTCGACTACTCCCCCTCCCAGGAGGGCAAGGTCTTCTTCGGCGCCTGGGTCGAGGTGGAAAACGACGAGGGTGAGACCAAGCGCTTTCGCATCGTCGGCTATGACGAGATCTTCGGCCGCAAGGATTACATCTCCATCGACTCCCCCATGGCCCGTGCCCTGCTCAAGAAAGAGGTGGGCGATGAAGCCATGGTTCAAACGCCAGTGGGTGACGCCTGCTGGTACATCAATGAGATCAGCTATCCCAAATAAGCCAGGCCGAGCCTCACTGCCAAATCGGCTGACAAGGCCAGGAGAGACCGAGCATGTCCGCCCACCGGGTATGAGAAACGTCATTTCTGCCGGGGTGGCATCCCGCTGCCCGACCCCATATAGTGCTCACACTCGGCGCCTTGCGGCGCCAACCGGCCCGCGCGGCAGTGGTCCGGCTGGTACCTTGAGTACCGCCAGGACAGACCCCTGCCCGGCGACATCGCCTCGCGCCTGCCCGTTGACCAGGACCCGACCAAGAGACCCTCGATGCAAAGCCACGTAATAGAACATCAGATTGCCGGTGAGCTGAATGCCCGCCCGGAGCAGGTGCAGGCCGCCGTTCGCCTGCTGGACGAAGGTGCCACCGTCCCCTTCATCGCCCGTTATCGCAAAGAGGTGACCGGCGGTCTGGACGACAGCCAGCTGCGTACCCTGGAGAGTCGCCTCGGCTACCTGCGTGAACTGGCGGATCGCCGCCAGGTGATCCTGCGCTCCATCGAAGAGCAGGGCAAACTGACCACCGAGCTGGCCCGCGAGCTGAACGACGCCGACAGCAAGACCCGGCTGGAAGACCTCTACCTCCCCTACAAGCCCAAGCGCCGCACCAAGGGGCAGATGGCCATCGAAGCGGGGTTGGAGCCACTGGCCGACCTGCTGCTGAGCGACCCGCTGAAAGATCCCGAGCAGGAGGCGGTTCGCTTCCTCAATGCCGAGCAGGGGATCACCGACGGCAAGGCCGCCCTCGACGGTGCCCGCTATATCCTGATGGAGCGCTTCGCCGAGCAGGCCGACCTGCTGGAGAAGCTGCGGGACTACCTGTGGCACAACGCCACCCTGCGCGCTCGCGTGGTGGCCGGCAAGGAGCAGGAAGGGGCCAAGTTCAAGGATTACTTCGAACATGACGAACCCCTGCACAAGGCCCCCTCCCACCGGGTGCTGGCCATGTTGCGCGGCCGCAACGAGGGGATCCTCAACCTGGCGCTGGTCGCCGGCGACGATGAGGGTGCCAGCCCCTGCGAAGGGATCATCGCCCATCACCTCAGACTCAACCTGCAACACCGCCCGGCCGACAAGTGGCTGCAGGGGGTGGTGAGCTGGACCTGGAAGATCAAGCTCTCCCTGCAGATGGAAACCGAGCTGATCGGCCGCATCCGCGAATCGGCAGAAGACGAGGCGATCAAGGTGTTCGCCATGAACCTCAAGGATCTGCTGATGGCAGCGCCGGCCGGCATGCGCTGCACCATGGGGCTGGATCCCGGCATCCGCACCGGGGTCAAGGTGGCGGTGGTGGATGCCACCGGCAAGCTGGTCGATCACGCGACCATCTATCCGTTCGAACCCAAACGCCAGGTTGACCAGAGTCTCAAGACCCTGAGCGAGCTGTGCCAGAAGCACAAGGTCGAGCTCATCAGCATCGGCAACGGCACCGCATCCCGGGAAACCGACCGCCTGGTGAGCGATCTGTTCGAGCGCTACCCGGCCGCCAAGGCACAGAAGATAGTAGTGAGTGAAGCGGGGGCATCGGTCTACTCCGCCTCCGAGCTCGCCTCCCAGGAATTCCCGGATCTCGACGTCTCCATTCGCGGTGCCGTCTCCATCGCCCGCCGGTTGCAGGATCCCCTGGCCGAGCTGGTCAAGATCGATCCCAAGAGCATAGGTGTCGGCCAGTACCAGCACGATGTCGGCCAGAGCCAGCTGGCCCGCCGCCTCGACGCGGTGGTCGAGGATTGCGTGAACGCGGTGGGGGTGGATGTGAATACCGCCTCGGTCGCCCTGCTCAACCGGGTTTCCGGCCTCTCCCAGACCCTGGCCCAGAACATCGTCGCCTACCGCGACGATAACGGCGCCTTCAAGAGTCGTCAGCAGTTGCTGAAAGTTGGCCGACTCGGGCCCAAGGCATTCGAGCAATGCGCCGGCTTCCTGCGCATTCGGGGCGGCAGCAACCCGCTGGACGGCTCGGCGGTGCACCCGGAATCCTACCCGGTGGTGGAGCGGATCCTCGCCAAGCTGGAGCAGACCGTGGACAGCCTGCTCGGCAACAGCAGCCTGCTGCGCACCCTCAAGCCCACCGACTACACCGACGAGCAGTTCGGGGTGCCTACCGTCACCGACATCATTGGCGAGCTGGACAAGCCCGGCCGCGACCCGCGTCCCGAGTTCAAGACCGCCACCTTCAAGGAAGGGGTGGAGAAAATCAGCGATCTGGTGCCCGAGATGGTGCTGGAGGGTGTGGTCACCAACGTCACCAACTTCGGCGCCTTCGTCGACATCGGCGTCCATCAGGACGGGCTGGTGCACATCAGCTCCCTGACCGATCGCTTCGTGAAAGATCCCCGCGAGGTGGTCAAGGCCGGTGACATCGTCCGGGTCAAGGTGCTGGAAGTCGACGTACCGCGCAAACGCATCAGTCTGACCATGCGTCTGGATGAAAAAGCCGGCCAGCCTGCACGCAAACCGGCCGAGCCGCGTCACACAGGCAACGCCCGACCTAAACAGGCGCCCCGTCAGAGCGCTTCGACCGAGGGTGCCATGGGCAACGCCTTCGCGGCTGCCCTGTCGAAACTGAAGAAATAAGCCCCCAGAATGCAAAAAAGCCCCGAAAGGGGCTTTTTCATGCCTGCACGGAGCGGGATCAAACGTCCTGACTCAGGCTATGCGGGGAGGCTGGCCTCACCGCTTGCTGATAGTGCCTGGCAATCACCTGGTTTCGATTGTCCATATAAGCACCGAGCGGGCCTGTGGTTTCCTGCCTGAGGGTCATCAGATCCTTGCGGGCCTGTGCCTCCTTGCCAGAGGCGGCACGGGCCACACTCAGGTCTTGTGACGATGGTTCATCGGGAGCCAGTGCAGCGGCACGCACCTGCTGCATCTTGGCGATGGTCGCGGCGGGATCCCCGGGAATGGTCCCCATGTCGATGACCACCTCCCCCCCGGTGGCATAACGCTTGCCATCCGGCCCACGGGAAAACTGGTAGGTAGGGCTCCCCGCATGCTCGCCGCCGGCTGCCTGGTGCGCCTGCTCGTGCTTGCGAACTTCGAGATCCCGCTCGACCAGCGCAGCCACCTGACGCTGCTGCTTTTGCTGCTCCTGCTGTTCACCCTCCTGACGTTGTCGACGCTCCCCCTCCTCCCCCGTTGCCTCGACAAAACGGTGCGCCACCATCACGGGGCCAGTCTGGCTGTTCTCTTTCGTGGACGAGGATGGGGCGGCGGGATTGGCCTGGGCGGCCCGGGCTCTCTCTTTCTGGGAACCGACGCCGGACTCGGCGTTGGACGCTTCGCTCTGGCGGCTGGGGGGTACCAGTTCTGCGCGGCGGTTGTCAGTCTGTGCCGATTCCGTCTGCGGCTGCAGTTGATTCGGAATGATGGTCGGCAGACTGACGTTGATGTTCATGTCACACCCGGATATCGATCAGTGTGCCCAGCATGTCGCTGGCCGTCTGGATCACCTTGGCGGATGCCCCGGCATGCAGCTCGGCCACCTTGAGATTCACCAGTTCATCCGGCAACTGCACCTGATCACCCGCTGGCGTATTGAGACGGGCGATCTGGCTGGACGCCTGGCCAGCCAACTGCTCGGCCCGTTGGAACCCCTGCACGCCCGCCGTCATGGCTGATTCGATACGCATTGGCACACTCCTCTGTAGGGTTGGCTAATTATCCACCAACCTGACGAGTTATTGAAGCCTGCCGCTCAAATCTCAGTCAATGAACCGCCGCAGGAGGGTGATGAACTGCTCTGGATGGGAGATGAAGGGAGCATGGGATGCCTTCTCCAGCACCAGACTGTGGCTGGCAGGGTAGCGCGCATCCAGCAAGGGAATGGCGGCCTTCGGCACAAGGGTATCCAGCCTGCCGTAAAGACGCAGCCAGGGCAGATCCAGGCCGATCAGTTCATCCCGCAGATCGACCTCGGCCAGCAGGCCCAGACCCGCCTCCAGGGCCGCAAGCCGGGGAGCGGGTCGCTCCGCCAGCCAGTGACGCAACTGGCGAATGTCGTTTCTGGCGTGCTCGCTGCCCATGGCCTGAATCGCGAGGAAGCGCTCTATGGTCTGCATGAAGTCGCCGGCCAGCATCTGGTTGAACCCCGCCAGCACCTTGGGGGCAATCCCGGGCCACTCGTCGCGGGCCATGAAGCAGGGAGAACTGGCTACGGTAATGAGAGAGTGAAGGCGTTCAGGCATGGTCAGCGCCAACTGACTCGCCACCAGACCACCGAGGGACCAGCCGAGCAGATGGCATTTTTCAGGCAATATGGCCGCCACCTGCTCTGCCAGCCAGGGCAGGGTGTAGTCTGTCCCTGCTTGCAGGGGGCTGTTGCCAAAGCCGGGCAGGTCCACCAGATGCAGCCGATAGTGGGCAGCCAGTTCTTGGGCAATACCATGCCAGACGGCCCCGTTCATGCCCCAGCCATGCAACAACACCAGGTCCGGGCCCTGGCCAAACCGCTCAACCGATACGCTCATCTAGACTCAAGATCCCTGTTTATCTGCTTGGAGCCTGCATGTTAAAGCGGCTGCTCGCCAAAGCAAGTCCGATCCTTGGCACCCAGTCCGACTGGCTCGGTCTGTGCCTGCTCTGTCGCCAACCCTGTGATGACACGCCCTTGTTGTGCTCCTGGTGTCGCCACGCCCAGCGCCAACACGACAGACGATGCCTGATGTGTGCAGCACCGCTGCCGGAGCAACATCGCGAGAGCGAACTGCTGTGCGGTCGCTGCCAGCGCAGACCCTCCCCCTGGGAGCGTTTGCAGGTGATCGGCGACTATCAGGCACCTTATGCCCAACTCATCCCCCGGCTGAAGTATTCCGGTCAGATCCTGCTCGCGCCGCTGCTTGCCCGCCTGCTGGCAGATCATCTGGATCTCGCCAACCCGCCACAGGTCATCATTCCGGTTCCCCTGCACTGGTGGCGCCAGTGGTGGCGCGGCTTCAATCAGGCAGAAGAAATCGGCCATGCCCTGAGCGCACTCACCGGCATTCCTTGCGACACCCGCGTACTGCGCCGGACAAGGTCGACCCCGCAACAGACCCGGCTCAGTGCCGGCCAGCGGCGACGCAATCTGCGTGGCGCCTTCGAAATGGCACCTCACCACTACCGGCATGTGGCACTGCTCGATGATGTGGTCACCACGGGCGCCACCGCAGGTCAGCTCACCCGGTTGCTTCATGAGCACGGCGTCACCACGGTAGAGGTGTGGGCCATCTGCCGTACCCTCCGACACCTGAAATAACCGGGCAGGGATCCGGCCCGGGAGTCCGCTGGCGGCATGATTCCGATACGCCCGGGCTCACAGGCTCGCCATCGGCACGCTACCCAAGCCCCGCCAAGCGAGTTATCATGAATACCCTAGTCGTACACTCAGGTTTATGAGGATAGTGATGATCAGCATTTCCGACACCGCCCAGGCCCACTTCCGCAAGTTGCTGGAGAAGCAGCCTGATGGCACCAACATCCGGGTGTTTGTGGTCAATCCGGGAACCCAGAATGCCGAGTGCGGCGTATCCTATTGCCCACCCGACGCGGTCGATCCGGAAGATCAGCACCTGCCCTTCAGCGGCTTCGACTGCCTGGTCGATCCCCTGAGCGCCCCCTTCCTGGTGGATGCCACCATCGACTTCGTCACCGATCAGATGGGCTCTCAGCTCACCCTGAAAGCCCCCAACGCCAAGATGCGCAAGGTGGCCGACGACGCCCCGCTGATCGACCGCATCGAGTACGTGTTGATGTCCGAGGTGAACCCCATGCTGGCCGGTCACGGCGGCAAGGTCACCCTGGTCGAGCTGACCGACGACAAACTGGCCATCCTGCAGTTTGGCGGCGGTTGCAACGGTTGCTCCATGGTCGACTACACCCTGAAAGAGGGGATCGAGAAGCAGCTGCTGGAGAAATTCCCGGGCGAGCTCAACGGCGTCAAGGATGCCACCGAGCACCAGCGCGGCGACCACTCCTACTACTGATTTGCCCCCTTGCGGCAAAGAAAAGGCCCCGCCAGTTGGCGGGGCCTTTTGCATGCTGCGGCTGGCAGAAGATCACTCGTCCTTCTTGTCTCGCGACAGCAGGGCGATGGCTGCCTCTTTCGGATTCTTGCCTTCGTACAGCACCTTGAAGATCTGTTCGCAGATGGGCATCTCGACGCCGCAACGGGCCGCCAGCAGATGCACTTCCTTGGTGTTGCGATAGCCTTCCACCACCTGGCCTATCTCGGCCATGGCGGTGTCAACCGACTTGCCCGCTCCCAGCGCCAGACCGAAACGGCGGTTGCGCGACTGGTTGTCGGTACAGGTCAGCACCAGATCCCCGAGCCCCGCCATCCCCATGAAGGTCTTGGCGTCGGCCCCGAGGGCGGCGCCCAGACGCTGCATCTCCACCAGACCCCGGGTGATGAGCGCGGTTCTGGCATTGGCGCCAAAGCCGAGTCCGTCAGAGAGACCGGCACCGATGGCGATGACGTTCTTGACCGCCCCGCCCAGCTGCAGACCGATGAAGTCCGGATTGGTATAGACCCGGAACGAGCGGCCGCAGTGCAGCAGGTGGGAGAGATCGTCGGCAAAGTCGTCGTGGGTCGAGGCCACCGAGATGGCGGTCGGCAGACCGGCAGCCAGCTCGCGGGCGAAGGTCGGGCCCGAGATGACCGCCAGTGGAATGGCATCCCCCAGCACCTCCCGCGCCACCTCTTGCAGCAGACGGCCGCTGTCCGGCTCCAGCCCCTTGGTGGCCCAGGCGATCCGGGTATCCGGGCGCAGGAAGGGTTTGACCCGGGCCAGTACCTGGCCGAACACATGGCTCGGCACCACCAGCAGCAGCACGGGAGCGGCTTGCACCGCCGTCTGCAGATCCGACGTCAGTTGCAGATCGGCCGGGAAGGGGACATCCGGCAAGAATGCCTTGTTGCAGCGATCCTGTTCCAGCTCGGCGACATGGGCAGGGTCGTGACCCCACAGCAGGGTCGGATGACCGTTGCGCGCCAGAGAAATGGCAAGGGCGGAGCCATAAGACCCCGCCCCCAGGACCGAGATTGCGATCTGGTCGGCCATTATCAGGCTTCCGCAGTCGCCTGCTGGGCCTGTACCTGCGCCATGTGCTGGGCGAACAGGGCGTCGAAGTTGACCGGTGCCAGGTTCAGCTGCGGGAAGGAACCCTTGCTCACCAGGTTGGATACCGCTTCGCGGGCATACGGGAACAGGATGTTCGGGCAGAAGGCCGCCAGGCAGTGGGCCAGTTGCGGCTCAGGCAGGTTGCCGATGGTGAAGATGCCGGCTTGCTGCACTTCGCACAGGAAGGCGGTCTCGGTTTCCAGCTTGCAGGTGACAGTCAGGGTCAGCACCACTTCATAGACGCTGTCGGCCAGGACATTGGTCTTGGTGTCCATGTCCAGCTTGACGTCCGGCTGCCACTCTTTCTGGAAGATGTGCGGGGTATTCGGGGCTTCGAAGGAGACATCCTTGGTGTAGACACGCTGGATGTGGAATTCCGGTTGCACTTCCTGGTTGTTGATTTCGTCAGCCATTTCGTTTGATTCCTTTTTAAGATAATGAGTGGGCGCAGGCCCTTAAATCAGCGTTTTTTGGTCACCGGCAGATTGTCTGCACGCCATTGGGCCATGCCACCGCTGAGCACATACACCTGCTTGAAACCGGCCTTGCTCAGTTGGCGACCCGCGCCACCAGCGGTCATCCCCGACTCGCACACCACTATGATGGGGGCATCCTTGTGCTTTTCAACCGGGCCCAGATTATTCGCCTGGATCTGGGCGAGCGGCAGGTGATGGGCCCCGGCCAGATGGCCCTTGGCAAATTCATCCTGACTGCGAATGTCCACGACGGTGGCATTTTCACGGTTGATAAGCAGGGTAGCGGCGTGGTTGTTGACCGCCTTCACCGGAGAAAAACGAGCACGCACAGTGGTATACACCAGGGTGCCTGCCAAGCCCAACCAGGCTGCGGTCAGCAGCGGATTGCGGGCCGCGAAATCCAAATACTCTTGCATCTTCTACTATCCAGGGACCAAGACAAGGGCCCGAGTATACATGGGGCCCTGCATAAGATCAGCCATCTTGGCGGCAAAGCGAGAGCAAGCTCCCATCAGGGATGGCTGCCGATTCTTCCTCCTCCAACCGGGCCGAACGAGAGGATGCGCCATGCCGAAAAGAGGGGGAAAACAGAGGAAAACCCGCCGAGGCAGACAAGCCGGCAACATGCCTAAAACAGCGGGATAACAGTTAAAAAGCGAGGCTGGAGAGGGACTTGGCTATCAGGTGACTATTTCGGCAGATGTAGTAATATTACGCTAGTTTCACTTCCCGCAATTCATTCCTATCCGAGAGGACATAGCCTTATGTCAACAGCTAAGAAACCGCTGGTTCTGGTCATTATGGACGGTTGGGGCTACAGCACCAAGCAAGAGTACAACGCCGTTGCTGCTGCCAAGACCCCCAATCTGGATCGCCTGGCCCGTGACTACACCAGCACCCTGATCTCCGGCTCCGGCCTGGACGTGGGTCTGCCGGACGGCCAGATGGGCAACTCCGAAGTGGGCCACACCAACATCGGTGCCGGTCGCGTCGTCTATCAGGAGCTGACCCGCATCTCCAAGGACATCCAGGACGGCGACTTCTTCCAGAACGTCGAGCTGGCCAAGGCTGTCGACGCTGCCGTGACCAAGGGCAAGGCCGTGCACATCATGGGGCTGATGTCCCCGGGTGGCGTACACAGCCACGAAGAGCACATCATGGGCATGATCGAGATGGCCGCCAAGCGTGGCGCCGAGCAGATCTACTTCCACGCCTTCCTGGATGGCCGCGACGTCCCGCCGCGCAGTGCCCAGTCCTCCATCGAGCTGTTCGACGCCCTGTTTGCCCGACTGGGCAAGGGTCGTTTCGCCTCCATGATCGGTCGTTACTACGCCATGGACCGCGACAACCGCTGGGATCGCGTGCAGCAGGCCTATGACCTGATGACCCAGGGCAAGGGCGAATTCACCGCCGACAACGCCACCGACGCGCTGGCCGCCGCCTATGCCCGCGACGAGAACGACGAGTTCGTCAAAGCCACCCGCATCGGCGACGCTGTACCGATGATCGACGGCGATGCGCTGATCTTCATGAACTTCCGTGCCGACCGCGCCCGCGAAATCACCCGCGCCTTCGTCGATACCGACTTCACCGGCTTCGCCCGCACCGCCACCCCGGCCCTGCACTTCGTGATGCTGACCGAATACGCGGCCGACATCAAAACCGCCTGTGCCTATCCGCCCACCGCCCTGGTCAATACCCTGGGTGAGTGGCTGGCCAAGCAGGGCAAGACCCAGCTGCGCATCTCCGAGACCGAGAAGTACGCCCACGTCACCTTCTTCTTCAACGGTGGCGAAGAGGCCTGCTTCAGCGGCGAAGATCGCGAAATCGTGGCGAGCCCGAAAGTGGCTACCTATGACCTGCAGCCGGAGATGAGCTCCGAAGAGCTGACCGACAAGCTGGTTGCGGCCATCAAGAGCGGCAAGTACGACGTCATCATCTGCAACTACCCGAACGGCGACATGGTCGGTCACACCGGCGTGTTCGATGCGGCCGTCAAAGCCTGTGAAGCGGTCGACCACTGTATCGGTCGCGTCACCGACGCCCTGGCGGAAGTGGGTGGCGAGTGCCTCATCACCGCCGACCATGGCAACGCCGAGAAGATGATGGACGAAGAGACTGGTCAGGCCCACACCGCCCACACCAATCTGCCGGTTCCCCTCATCTACTTCGGTCGTAAAGCCGAGGTCGCCGAAGGTGGCAAACTGTCCGACCTGGCCCCCACCATGCTGACCCTGATGGGTCTGCCGGTGCCGCCGGAAATGACTGGCAAGCCCCTGATGATTCTGAAATAATCCTGCCCCATGCGGGGATGCGAAATTATTTCACAGAAAACCAGTCGCGTCGGCCTGTTGGCCGGCGCGCTGTTTTTTTGCCTGATCGGCGGTACCGGCACAGCCCAGGCTGCGAACCAGCAGCTGGGGGCCATGCAGTCCCAGATCAAGGAACAGCAACAGACCCTCAAGCTCAGCAAGCAGGAGCTTGCCAAGCTCAACACCCAGCTCAAGGCTGACGAGCAGGCCATTTCGGCTGCCGCCGCCAAACTCGAGCAGACCATACAGCAACTCCGGCAGAACCAGCAGAAGCTGGCGTCCCTGCAGCAGGACAAGCTGGCACTGGAGCAACAAGCCAAACACCAGAAGCAGTTGCTGGCCAAGCAGGCGGAAAGCGCCTTCCAGGCGGGCAACCACGATTACCTCAAACTGCTGCTCAACCAGCAGGATCCGGCCAAACTGAGCCGCGCCCTCGACTATTTCGACTACCTCAACAAGGCCCGTATCGAGGCCATTGAAGCCCTGCGCGCCACCCGTGACAAGCTGGCCAAGAACCAGCAGGCCACCAGGGAGACCGAGAACCGCCTCCAGACCCTGCTCGGCGAGCAGCAGGAACATCACCAGAGCCTGCTGGCCAGCCAGCAGAGCCGTGCCAAGGTGCGCAACCAGTTGCAGCAATCGGTGCAGGCCGACGAGCAGAAGCTCGACAAACTGGTCAAGGCGGAGAAGGCGCTCAAGGCGCGGCTGGAAGAGCTGCGTCGTCAGCAGGAAGAAAAGGAACGCCGCGAACGGGCCGAGCGGGAGCGCCTCGCCAAGATCAAGGCCGAGCAGGAGCGCCAGCGCCGTCTGGAGGCCCAGCGCCTGGCAGCCGAACAGAAACGCATCGAGGAGCAGCAGCGGATCGCGGCCCAGCAGCGCCAGGTCGGCGAACAGCAGCGGCTGGCGGCCCAGCAGCAGCGCGTCGCCGAACAACAGGCCAAGGTGGCGCAGCAGCAAGCTGCTGCCCGCAACAGCGCCAAGGCAAGCAGCAACGGCTACGGCGGTCTGAGCACGGGTGGCAACCTGCGCTGGCCGGTGCAGGGCCCCATCCTCATCTCCTACGGCTCGCCGCGTACCGCCGAGCTGAAGTGGAAGGGCACCCTGATCGGCGCCAGCGAAGGGACCCAGGTCAAGGCGGTGGCACCGGGCCAGGTGGTCTACGCCGACTGGCTCGACGGCTTCGGCATGCTGCTGGTCATCGACCACGGCAAGGGCTACATGAGCCTCTACGGCCACAACCAGTCGCTGCTGCGCCAGGTGGGACAAAAGGTGGAGCAGGGTGAGCCCGTGGCCCTGGTCGGCGACAGCGGCGGACAGGAGCGCTCCGGCCTCTACTTCGAGATCCGCTATCAGGGCGAGGCCATCAACCCGACCAAGTGGCTGGCCAGACGCTAAGCCCGCCTTGGCGGTGCCCGATCGGAGTCCGCTACCTCATCCCCAGCCCTTCTCCCGCGAGGGGAGCAGGGAGCAAAAGACAGCAACACCGCGTCGTTTACCACTTCACCTGACAAAAAGTCTGCATCGCACAGACTTTTGCTTGCCAGGGGGGGCACCACACCGCCCGCCCCGATGATGAAAACTTACCTCTTTTCCACCCCGCTCAGGGGAAGACCACCAGCCCGATCTGCTCCAGCAGCCCCTGCTGCTGATCTTCATTGATCTGCACCCCGGCGAGGTTGACCCGGCGCAGATCCAGACCGGGCAGATCGCACTGGCGCAGATCGCACCCTTGCAGGTTGAAGCTGGTCCAGTCGATTTGCCCGAACTCGGAGCCGCTGAGATCCGAGCCCACCAGGGAGGCGCCCAGCAGGTTGGCCCCCTGCCAGCGGTTGCCGGCAAGCTCGCACCGCTCCAGCAGGCAGCTTTCGAAGTTGGCGTAGCTGAAGTTGTTGCCGGTGAGGTGGGCCTCGCAGAAGTAGCTTTTGGCGGTGATCCGGTTGGCGAAGCTGGCATGGGCGAAGTTGATCCCCATGGCCTGGCAGTCGCGCATCTCCAGCCCAAGACACTGGCTGCGGCCGAAGTCCGCCAGGGTGAGATCGCAGCGCAGGAAGCTCGCCTCCCTCAGATCGCAGCCCTGAAACAGGCATCCCAGCTCCCGTTCCCTGTCATAGAAGCTGCAGTCGACGAAGCGGCTCTCCCCGAGATCGAGCCAGGAGAAGTGACAGCCGATGAAGCGGCACCCCTGGAACTGCTCCCCCTCCACCTCCTGCTGCTCGAAGTGGACCCCCTCGAAACACCTGCCCTTGATCATCCCCTGCCCCCTGTTGATGGCGTCATATGCTGACATTGCCGTGCAAAAACGGTAATGTTACGTGTAACATTTTTTGCCGGATCCCCAGATGAACGACACCCGCAAGCGCCGCCCTACCCTGCAGGACATTGCCGACCTGACCGGTGTCACCAAGATGACCGTCAGCCGCTACCTGCGCGACCCGTCCGCCGTGGCCGAAGGGACCCGCGAGCGCATCGCCGCCGCGGTGGAGGAGCTCGGCTACATCCCGAACCGGGCGCCGGACATGCTGTCGAACGCCACCAGCAAGGCGATCGGCATCCTGATCCCCTCCCTCTCCAACCAGGTCTTCTCGGCGGTGATCCACGGCATCGAGGCGGTGACCCGGCCCGCCGGCTACCAGACCCTGCTCGCCCACTACGGCTACAGCCCGGAGCGGGAGGAGGAGCAGGTCGCCTCGCTCCTCTCCTACAACGTGGACGGGCTCATCCTCTCGGACACCCAGCACACCGAGCGCACCCGCAAGATGATCGCCACCGCCGGCATCCCGGTGGTGGAGACCATGGATCTGCCCCTCTCCCCCATCGACATGGTGGTGGGCATGGATCACCGGGCCGCCGCCCGGGCCATGGTAACAGAGATGCTGCGCCGGGGACGGCGCAAGGTGATCTACCTCGGCGCCCGGCTCGACGTGCGCACCCAGTTGCGAATGGAAGGCTACTACCAGGCGATGGCCGATTTCGGTCTGACCGGCCAGCACCTGCTGACGGAGCAATCCTCCAGCTTCACCCTGGGGGGAGAGCTGCTGGCCCAGGCCATGGCGCGCTTCCCCGATCTCGACGGCCTGTTCTGCACCAATGACGACCTGGCGGTGGGGGCCCTGCTGCAATGCCAGGCCAGGTGGATCCCGGTACCCCAGCAGGTGGCCATCGCCGGCAGCAACGCCCTCGACATCGGCCACGCCATGACCCCCAAGCTCGCCAGCATCGTCACCCCCCGCGAGACCATAGGTCGCGAAGCCGCCATCATGCTGCTGGCCCGCCTCGGCGGCCAGCCGC
>NZ_CAWMFQ010000043.1:0-19155 GCF_963866995.1 Aeromonas sp. ZOR0002
CACCATGGGCGACACCACCGCGACCGGTGCGCCGACCGTGGTTATCGTGGATGATGCCAACAACGACCAGATGCTGACCAAGGCCGAGATTGGCAATGATCAGATCCAGGTACGCGCCGGGATCAATCACGCAGACCTGGTTGCGGGCGGCAAGGTGACGCTGACCATCAACAATGGCGGGGTGAACAGCACTGTCCAGTTGACGCTCAAGGCCGATGGCACCCTGCTGGCAAGCAATGGCAAGAGCTACGGCTATCAGAATGGCACCATCAGCTGGACGGAGACGACCCCGGCCAACGGCAAGTCGTTGACGGTGACGGCGACCCAGACCGACAAGGCGGGCAATGTCTCCCTGCCGGGCAGCGACAACGCGCAGATCCTGAATGAAGCGCCGGAGACGGCGAACAAGCAGGCAAACGGTCAGGAAGATGCCGCCAGCATCGCCATTCCGACCCTCAGTGGCAGCGACATCGATGGCAACGTGGTGAGTTTCACCATCAAGAGCCTGCCTGCCAACGGCATCCTCTATCTGAACGGGGTGGCTGTGACGGTGGATCAGAGCATTGCGGTGGCGGACGCCGGCAAGCTCACCTTCACCCCGAATGCGAACTGGAACGGCAACACCACCTTCAACTATGCGGCGGTAGACAACGACGGCGCCGTGGATGCGAGTCCCGCAACCGTGACCATCAAGGTGGATGCGGTCAACGATCTGCCGACGCTGACCATCTCCAATGGGGCTGTCGTCTCCGAAGAGGGTCTGGCAAACGGTATTGCCGACACGGTCGGCAACCCGGATACCACCAACGCCATCAAGGCGTCCGGTACCCTCTCGGTGGGCGACATCGACAGCAGCACGCTCAGCATCTCCCTGAACGGACCGGCCGGGCTGACGTCCGGTGGGGCCAAGGTCCAGTGGAGCTGGGATGCGGGCAGCAAGACGCTGGTCGGCTACACGGGGGCGATTGGCGGCGCCGATTACAAGGCGGTGGTCGAAGTCAAGCTGACGGCACCCAATGCCAGCGGCAAGGGAGAGTGGACCTATGACGTGACCCTCAAAGGCCCCCTCGACCACGGGGATACGACCTCGGAAGACAAGCTGTCGTTCCAGCTGGACGTGGAGGTCTCCGATGGCAGCGGTGTCACCAAGGGCAAGCTGGATGTCAGCGTCGAGGACGACTCCCCCATTGCCGGCAACAGCGATGCCGTTTCCGTGGTGAAGACCGATATTCCGAACGTGCTGACCGGGCTCTTCGACCTGACCAAGTACAGTGGCAACCAGAGCACCCTGAACATGGCGGGCTTTACCATCAGCGCCCTGGGCTTCAAGTCGGCAACTGATTCCTCACTGGTAACGGCGGAGGTCAACGGCTCCAGCTCGGGGCTGGGGGTGGCCAGCGGTGCTGCGCCTTACCACAACCTCGCCAACGAGATTGACTTCCGTCACTTTGCCGACGGATCGTCCGCCTCCGAGCAGCTGATCATCAGGCTGGATGCGGGCAAGGTCGCCTACGGCGCCAACATCAAGTTCAGCAAGATGTTTGGTGGCGAGCTGGAGAGCGGGGTCGTGGAGTTCTATCGCGGTGGTGTGCTGATCAGCACCCTGGTATTCAACTCCAACGCATCGGGTGGGGAGTTCAACCAGAACTTCCAGGTGCAGCAGGGTGGCTTCGATACCATGGTGATCAAGGCGACCAACAACGGCAACACCAATACCTCCGACAACAGCGACTTCACCGTACAGAGCATCGAGTTCCTCGGTGCCAACACGGCGCAGGCCATCGCCTATGGTTCCGGCACCGTGACCCCGCAGTGGGGGGCGGACGGCAAGGGCTCCATCGGGCTGGTGCTGGACCCGGCGACCTTCGAGAATGGTCTGCGGACGGCTTCCGGCTCAGCCATCGCCATCACCGCTAGCGGGGCCAATACCCTGCTCGGGAAGGATGCGGGCGGCAACCTCGTCTTCAAGCTGGAGTTCACGCCAGCCACCGGCAAGTGGGAGTTCTTCCAGTACCAGCGCATGTCCAAACCCCTGGGTGATGGTGACATCGACTTCCAGATCCGGGTGGTGGATGGTGACGGTGACGCCAGCATTGGCTCCTTTGCCACCAAGCCTCTGTTCACGCCGCTGGTTCAGGGTGTCTCCAGCGAGAGCGTGACTGAAGGGGGCAACCTGTTGCACAAGGTCACCTTGTCCGATGCGACCCAGGAAGCGACCGAATACGATTTCGCCATTCGCGGATCGGGCAACAACCCCGCCTCCAACCAGGACTGGGGCAATGCCCAGTTCAGCAACGGCGTGACCTACAACAGCACCACCGGCAAGATCACGGTACCGGCGGGCGTGACAGACTTCACGGTGACCATCCCGACGGTGAACGATCGTCTGGTCGAGACGAACGAGACCCTCTCGGTGACCATCGGTGGTCAGAGCGGGACCGGTACCATAGTGGACAATGATCGGGCGCCGACGGCGGCTGGCGGCCACAGCGCCGGTGCCGAAGATCAGCCCCAGGTCCTGACCTGGGCCCAGTTCGGTGCCAGCGACGATCAGGGCGCGACTGATCTCGGGGTGCAGATCAACACCCTGCCGCTGAACGGTACCCTCGAATACCTCAATGCGGCTGGGCAGTGGGTTGCGGTGCAAACCGGATCCCTCATCTCCTATGCCGAGGTGAACGCAGGCCATCTGCGCTTCGTGCCCGGTCTGAACGAATCGAGCACCCATGCCGCCAACGGCAACGGCGCCGTGGTCGGCAACATGAAGGGCGACTATGCCAGCATCGGCTATCAGATAAGCGACGGTGCCAACCTCAGCAACGGCAGCAAGCTGGTGATCGACGTGGCGGCGGTGGCCGACAAGCCGACCGTTAACCTGACTCTGGTGGGCAACGGTATTCCCCTTTACAACCTGAGCTTCCCGAGCGCGGGGATCACCACGGGCCAGTTCCAGTCCGGCAACTTCGACAAGGGGGCTCTCGGGATCACCAAGACCCTGACCGATAGCTCTTCTGGTCAGGATCTGGTCAATGGCACCAGCGGCAACGACTACATCGTGAGCCAGAAGGGAGGCGGCGACAGCCTGGTCGGCAACCAGGGGGATGACATTCTGGTGGGCAGCGATGCCATCCAGGGCGATTCCCTCTACGGCGGTGAAGGCAACGACATCCTGGTCTCCGGTCTTGGCAATGACGGCCTCTATGGCGGGACTGGCACGGATATCGCCGTGCTGCCCGGCAATCGTGCCGACTACTCCATCAAGAAGGGCGAGGGTTATTCGAACAACGACAAGTGGTTCGACTTCGTCGTGTTCGAGCGAGGCGTCGGGGTGACCAAGGCCCTGCACGACATGGAATATGTCCAGTTCGCAGACGGCATCTACCAGATCAACCAGACCACGGGTGAGCTGACCCTGGTTCCGCCGACCAAGGTGGATTACCCGGTCGAGCTGACGGCCTCCCTCACCGACAGGGATGGCAGCGAGGTGTTTGACAGCCTGGTGCTGAGCGGCATGCCCAAAGGGTCCGAACTCTACAAGGGCAGCCAGTTGCTGGGTACCGTCGGGGACGATGGCAAGCTGACCTTCACCGCGTCGGACAAGCTGTGGAGCAGCAATGCACTGGATCTGAACCTGAGCGGCCTGACTCTGCGGGTACCGGGTGACAAGGCGGGCCTGGTCAATCTCAAGGTCGATGTCATCGCCAAGGAGGTCGGGACCGATCTGACCAGTACCGCGACCGATGACGACAGCATCCGCCTGAGCTACTTCAACGCCACCGAAGGGGAGCCGGGGGACCAGAACCGGAGCTATGGCAGCGAGCACAATATCGTGGTGGGGGATCTGGATGGCAGCGTGATGCTGCCGGGCCAGAACTACAACCTCGCCTTTATGGTCGACAGCTCCGGCAGTATCGGCAGTGACGCCATGGCGACCATCAGAACCCAGCTGTCCCAAGTGTTTACCAGCCTCAAGAACTCTGCGGGGGCAGCCGGTGCGGGCAAGGTCAATATCTTCCTGGTGGACTTTGATACGTTGGCCAACAAATCGGTGAGCGTGAACCTCAAGGATTCGGATGCGTTGACCAAGTTGCAGGCGATCCTCGACAGCATGGATGGCAGCAAAGACAGTGGCGGCGGGACCAACTATGAAGATGTGTTCCAGACCACGGCCAACTGGTTCAACAGTTCGACCGCACAAGGTAATACGAATGCCAAGAACCTGACCTATTTCATTACCGATGGCAAGCCGACCTTCTATCTGGACAGTGAGGGAGGCAATCCGATCGTCAATGATAAGTTCTGGGATGATGATGTTCGTCTTAACACGGTGCTTAAGGGCAGCTATGTGGCGGGCAAAATCTATAACAATGATGGGAAGACCATCATTGATGCTCAGGGCAGGGTCTACTCCTACGACTGGCGGGGTACCCAGAGCACCATCGGAGCCATGCGACCAGATGGTAAAGGCGGTTACGTATACTGGTCTCTTGGCGGCAATGGGCAGGACTCCTCTGACACAACCATCACCAACTCGGTAGCCGGCTTCGGCCTGCTGACCGGCATGGGAGTGACCGTCGAGGCGATCGGACTGGGAGCGAATATCTCCTATAACGATCTCAAGTCCTACGACTCTGATGGTGTTATCAAGACAGGGGTCAATGCCTCCGATCTGGCCAATGCCATCCTGGGGACGCCGGTCAGCAACCTGCCCGGCGTTGACAGGCTGGATGGCGGTGCCGGCGACGACATCCTGTTTGGCGACGCGGTACGCTTCACCGGCATCAGCGGGGAAGGGTATGCGGCCATCAAGCAGTATGTGAGCGGCAAGCTGGGGGCAGGGTCGGTGACCGATGCCCAGGTGCACGCCTACATCACGGATCACGCCAGCGAGTTCGATCAGTCGTCGGCCAATGACAAGGGGGACACCCTCCTCGGCGGTGATGGCAATGACATCCTGTTCGGTCAGGGGGGGGATGACTTCCTGTACGGCGGTGCCGGCAACGACACCCTGTTCGGTGGTAGCGGCAACGACACCCTCTATGGGGAAAGCGGCAACGATCGCCTCTATGGCGGCAGTGGCAACGACACCCTCTATGGCGGTACCGGCAACGACATCTTGAGCGGCGGGCTGGGCAACGACATCCTGATCGGGGGGGCCGGCAACGACATCCTCATGGGGGATGCAGGTGCCGATACCTTCACCTGGCTGAAGGGGGATACCGAGGCTGGCAAGGTGGCCAAGGACTACATCGTCGATTTCAGCAAGTCGGAAGGGGACAAGCTGGATCTGAGCGACTTGCTCGACAGCGATGGCAGCAAGAGCGAGAGCTCCCTGAAGAGCCTGCTCTCGGTGTTCCAGGACAGCGAAGGGGTGCATCTGCAGGTCAAGGAGAGCAGTGCCGCGCCGGTGACCCAGGAGATAGTGCTGATGAACCACACCTTCGACACCCTGACGGGCGGTTCTGGAACCACTGCCAACCAGGTGATCGATTTCATGTTGCAAAACAATATGTTGGATATCAACAAGTAACAGCCAAGCGGGCTGGGCAAAAGCGGCAGAGCAATCTGCCGCTTTTTTTATGGGGGATTTTCGGGTGGATGGGCGCAGACGAGGGGGAGGGCAATGCAAGGAGAAGGTAAAAAAAGGGCGCCCTTCAAGAGAAGGGCGCCCGGGGTAGACGGGATGATTGCCAGAGGATCAGGCGTTGACCCCTGCCAGGCGGGAGCCGCGCTGGAAGCAGTTGGCCAGCAGCAGCAAGGTGGTGACACCGACGGTGCCGAGCACCAGCCAGGGCAACCAGGGTTGCCCCTGGGCCATGGCGTAGTCGTGCAGGGCGCCGCCCCCCACGTAACCCGTCATACCTCCGAGCGCCAGTCCCAGTCGGCTGAAGCCCATGTAGCTGCCCCGCGCCCCCGGTTGTGCCAGCTTGGTCATCAGGGTTTCCCGCGCCGGCTCGGCGATGACGATGCCGAGATAGAAGCAGGCGAGCAGCAGGAAGACGGCGGGCAAGGTGGTGGCAAAGGCCACCAGCCCGATCCCCGTGGTCATCAGCAGCACCCCCGCCATCAGGCGGTTCTCCAGCTTGAAGTGGCGCTCGCCGAACCGGGCAAGGGGGTAGAGCAGGGCCAGGGAGATGGCCGTCTCCAGGGTGTACATCCAGCCCACCGCCGTGGTGCTGCCCGCCATCTGTTTGACCAGAATGGGGAAGATCAGCATGACCTGCACCCAGAGCGCGTAGTAGCCGCTCAAGATCAGCACCAGTCGGCAGAAGGCCTTGTCCGCCAGCACCTGGCCGAGGCCGTCCCGGATCGGCGTCGGGCGCACCGAAAGCTTGTAGGGGGGCAGGATCAGCAGGTTGCACAGGGCGGCGCAGACGAAGAGACCGGCACCCAGCAGGCAGACATATTCAAAATCGAAGTTGAGCAGCCAGCTGCCGAGCAGGGCTCCCACCACGGCGCCGGCGCTCTCCAGCATCATCAGCAGGGAGATGTAGCGACCCCGCTCCCGTGGCCGGGTGAACTTGATCACCAGGGCGGCGCGGGGGGGATCGAACAGGCAGCCACCCAGCCCCGAGATGATGCAGGAGAGGATCAGTTCCAATCCGCTCTGGGCATAGGCCAGGCTGGCAAACCCCAGCGCCCGCAGCAGCATGCCGCAGACGATGAGGGGGCGCGCCCCGAACTTGTCGGCGAGGGAGCCGCCAAAGACCCCCAGCCCTTGCTGGGTAAGCTGACGCAGCCCCAGTGCCAGTCCGACCACACCGGCGGCCCAGCCCAGTTGGTCGACGAAGCGCAGGCTGATCATGGGCATCACCACGAAGAAGCCCAGGATCACCAGCAGGGAATCCAATGCCAAGAACCACCGCCCCAACCGCCTCGCCCGATCCACCATGACCCTGATACCTCTGTTTGCTTCGCTGATATTGTTGTCTTTCTTGCCCGAACGGCGCCGTCACCAAACAGAGCCAAGGAGGATGACAACTCCCTGGCTCGGTGGCGTTCAGCCGATTCATGACGATTGATGCTGCTATTCTGGTGGGGCGCCAGATATAGTGGTAGCCGACAACTGGCTATATTTCATATTGGATTTGGTTATGGCTATGACCCTCGACGATTTGCAACTGCTGCTGGATGTGGCCAACCGTGGCAGCTTCAGCAAGGTGGCCGCCATTCGCGGCTGGTCACAACCCATGGTGAGCCAGCGCATTGCCGTGCTGGAGCAGGAGCTGGGTCAGTCCCTGTTCCGTCGCCATCGTCGGGGGGCCACCCCGACCCCGGCCTGCGAGCAGTTTCTGCCTGCCGCGACCGCGGCCCTGAGCGCACTGGAAGGGGGGCGGCTGGCGATGCAGGGGGCGCCTGCATTGCCGCGGATCCGGCTCTCCTGCCTCCCCTCCCTGACCACGGCGGTGTTCGGCCCCCTGCTGCTGGCCCTGGTGGACGAGACCTTCGAGATCCGCTGCAACACGGATCATTCTGGCATCATCATGCAGGAGTTGCTGACCGGCGAGACCGACGTGGGCTTCATTCTCAAGTGCCCTGCCATCGCGGGCATCCAGCTCGAACTGCTCTACCGTTCCCCCATCATCGCCGTGGCCTGCGCCACCCACCCGCTGGCCGGGCGGCAGGGGCTGACCCTGCAGGACATTGCCAACGAGCGGCTGGCGCCCCAGCAGTGGGGGACGGGCTGCGACGAGCTGATCCTGCAGTTGCGTCTGCTGCGCCAGGTGGCGAGCCCGCTGCACGCCATCCAGCCAGCAAGTGCGGCGCGTGAGCTGGCGCTGGAGCACGGCTTCATCACCCTGATGCCGGCGCTCGCCATCACCCGGGATCTGGAGTTCGGTCGCCTGGTGAAGCTGGACGTGGTGGATCTGCCACCGGATCACTGGGACGTGATGATGGCCTGGCGCAGCGGCAAGCGCCCCAATCCCGCCAAGGAGCGGGTGCTGGAGGCGGCCCGTACCCTTGCCCGGCGCTGGTCGGGCAAGCGGACATAAAAAAGCGCCGGACCAGGCCGGCGCTCTTCGCTTATTCCCCTTGATGCCCGCTCAGACTCAGTAACTGGCCTTGAGGGTGACGCCGGAGAAGGCGCTGAACCCGCTCAGCTGCACGTGCCAGGTCCCCGCCTTGGGGGCGTTCAGGGTACAGGTTTCGGCATTGCCGCTCTTGTAGGGGCGGCAGTCATAGCTGCTGGCGGTCGGCGCGCTGCCGAACTTCACGTAGAGATCCGCATCCCCGCTGCCGCCGCTGCTGGTCACCACCAGCTGGCTTCTGCCGGCGGGCACCTCGACGGTGAAGTTCAGCTTGCCCCCCTTGGCGGCGGTGAGATTGCTCACCGGTACCCCGTTTTGCAGCACGCTGCCCGGTTGGGGCGTGGTGCCGCCACAGGTGGCATTGACCCCGACGGCGGTGAAGGCGGCTGCCACGTCGATCACGCTGTAGCCGAGATCCGTGGCGGCCCTGGTTACCCCGCACGCCCCCTGATCGAAGGTGGTGTTGGGGCCCCAGTAGAGGCGGTTGGCCAGCACGAACACCTCGAACGCCTTGCGGGTTTGCCAGCCGCTGGTGTTGGCCAGCAGGTAGAAGGCGCGGTTGTAGACCCCGGAGCTGTGGTGCACGTCGATGCCGTCATAGTAATCGCTGGCGTGGCCGATGGACTTGCCGTCCCGGGCCGGGTCCTCGAAGTAGCGCAAGGAGCCGTTGCCCTTGAAGATCTGGGCCCCTACCAGCCAGTCGTTGCTGCCCTTCATGTAGTATTCGGCCGCTTCCCCCGCCATGTCGGAGAAGGCCTCGTTGATGCCGCCGGACTGACCGGAGTAGACCAGTCCTGAGTTCTGCTCGGTGAAGCCATGGCTCACCTCGTGGGCTGCCACATCCAGGCTTACCAGTGGATAGAAGGTGGTGGCCCCGTCGCCGAAGGTCATCTGGCTGCCGTCCCAGAAGGCGTTCTCGTAGTTGCGGCTGTAGTGCACCCGCATCTTGAGCTTGAAGCTCAGCGGCGCCGTGTTGTACCAGTTGCGGTACATGTCGAACACCACGTTGCCGAAGTAGTGGGCATCGTTGAGAGGGGAGTAAGCACCGTTGATCTCCTTGACCGTGTTCTCCGGGCAGGTGAACTGGTGGATGGTGCCCCCCGTGGTGCCGTGATTCATGTTGAGGGTGTCCACATTGGTCCCCGTCATGCGGCAGTTGTCATCCACCTGGAGGGGGCCAAAGTCGGCGCCGTAAAAATACTTGCCGGTCTTGACGTTGCCCCCCGGGCCGGTGGCGTCCTTGTGGTTGATCCCCTCCCAGCGTTTGAGCTCGCTGCCGGTCTGGGCGTCGATCATCACGAAGGGGCGGCTCGGTTCCTTGCTGGCGGCGAGCCAGGAGACCAGATAGACCAGTCTGGCCTGGCCGGTCTCATCCTGCATCACGAACAGCTTGACCTGTTCGTTGCTCCCCTTGGCACCGCTGCGAGCCTGGCGTGCGGCGTCGCTGGCGGAGAGGGCTACGGCCGGGCCCGTCAGGTCGGCATCGATCTTGCGCAGCATGGTGCCGGACACCTGATTGACCTGGCCCCCCAGCGCCTGATCGGCCACCAGAACCTGGCCCCACACCGGAATCCCCTGCCAGGTCTGCTCATAGCGTATCCGCTGCTGGCCATTGGGCAGCGTCACCGCCCGCACCTTGCGAAACTCGCCATCCCCGGCGCCAAGGGCGCCAATCTTGGCGGCGCCACTCACCGCACCGGCCAGGTCGGAGACCTGGTTCACTTCCACCTGTTCTGCCGCCATGGCGGCGCTTCCCCAGCAGGCCAGCATGACGGCCAAATAGACTTTGTTCATCTCGTCTTTCCTTAGTCGATGAAGATTACACGCCGGGTCCGTTGCCCGGCGCTCTTACACTAGTGGGAAGGGGGAAAATAACGGCCTGTCATTTGTCACAGGGCAGCGAAAACAGGTAGCACGATTCACTTTTACAGCGCCAATCATCCATAAATGCTGGTAATGGCAGCATGTTGAACCGCTGTGAGGGGTGATTGATGACCTGGGGATCAAGGTGCCCGCATGGGGATCGCCATATGGGGGTTGCCAGCGGGGAAGTCGGTTGAAAAGTCCTTGGCAAACAAGGGATTGATTGACTACATTGGCTCCCATGCCGGCAGATGGCCGGAGCGGAACCGGGGAGGAGTGGCGATGTTTTCATGGCAACTGGATGACGAGCTGGCGCTCCTGTTCCTGCAACCCGACATGGCCAGCGAGCTGTTTCGCCTCTGCCAGCGCAACCGCGACTACCTCTCCCAGTGGCTGCCCTGGGTGCCCCACATCCAGCAGCCCGCCGACAGCGCCACCTTCATTCGCCACGCCATCGAGAAGTTTGCCCGGGGGGAGGGGCTGACCACGGCCATCGAGTATCAGGGGGAGGTGGTCGGCGTCATCGGTTACAACCAGATCGATCAGGATCTCAGCAAGGTGACCATCGGCTACTGGCTGGCGGAGCGCTGGCAGGGGCACGGCATCATCACCCGGGCCTGCCAGGCCCTGATCCATCACGCCTTCGAGGAGATGGGGATGGAGAAGGTGGAGATCAGCGCCGCCCTCGAGAACGAGGCGAGCCGGGCCGTGTGCGAGCGGCTGGGAATGACCCAGGAGGGGATGACCCGGCGGGCGGAGCGGCTGGCGGACAGGGTGGTGGATCATGTGCACTACGGCCTGCTGCGGGACGAGTGGCTGAGGCTGAGGGATCTCTGATGACCTTTCTGTCCGCTTCCAACCTCCTGAGGGCGAGATGACGACGCTGCCCCACATTGTCACCCCCCGCACCCGGCTGACCGTGCTGACCCCGGAGCGAGCCTGCCTGATGGTGGATTTCTATCTGCGCAATCGCGCCCACCTCTCCCCCTGGGAGCCCAGGCGGGAGGAGAGCTTCTACACCCTCGCCCACTGGCAGACCCGCTTGCGCGACGGTTACGGCCACTATTTCGAGGGCAGTGCCGTGCAACTGGTGGCGCTCGATCCCAGGGGGGAGCGGGTGCTCGCCACCTGCAATTTCACGAACATTGTGATGGGCATGTTCAAGGCGTGCCACCTGGGCTATGCGATTGACAAGGAGCACGAGGGGCAGGGCCTGATGCAGGAGGTGGTGGCCGCCGGCATCGATCACCTGTTCCGGGAGCGGGGCCTGCATCGCATCATGGCCAGCTACATGCCCGCGAACCTGCGAAGCGGCGCGCTTCTCGAACGGCTGGGGTTCGAACAGGAGGGATACGCTCGGGACTATCTGATGATCAACGGCCGCTGGGAGGATCACGTCCTCACCGCGCTCATCAATCCCGCTGGCTAGCAGAGCCGTTGTCGAAAGGGGGGCTGGCGGGTGACCGCCATCGCTTTTTCACTGCAAGATCGCACTATCTGTACGCCTCTCATACCCCTGGGGATAAAAGCGTGTAAAATTGCGCCCTGAATTTTCCCGGCCGGCAGACGCAGGCCGCGACTCCATACATGCAAGGCAGACATTGTGACAGAAGTAGATAGATTCGCGGACATTCGCCCCTATCGCGATGAAGAAGTGCCGGCTGCCATCGAGCGGCTGATCCAGGATGACGAGTTTATCGGCGCCATCGCCAAATACCGCTTCGGTTCCCTGATGAGCTGGCTGGGCTGGGCCATTCGCCCGCTGATCCGCCAGTTCCTGCGCCACAAGTGGGCCAAGGTCAGCACCATCCATCAGGTACAGATGGGGGTGACCCGCTACATGACCAGGATGATCGCCACCTCCACCCAGGGAGTGAGCTTCTCCGGGCTCGAACACCTCAAGAAGGAGCAGGGCTACCTGTTCGTCTCCAACCACAGGGACATCGCCATGGATCCGGCGTTCGTCAACTGGGGGCTGCACACCCATGGTTTCGATACCGTGCGCATCGCCATCGGCGACAACCTGCTGCGCAAGCCCTGCGCCACCGAGCTGATGAAGCTCAACAAGAGCTTCATCGTCAAGCGCTCCGCCAAGGGACCGCGGGAGATGATGAAGGCCCTCGGCGAGCTGTCGGCCTACATCGGCCAGTCGGTGCACGAGGGGCACTCCATCTGGATCGCCCAGAAGGAGGGGCGCGCCAAGGACGGGGATGACAAGACGGATCCGGCCATCCTCAAGATGTTCTACGTGGACGGCAAGAAGCAGAAGATCGACTTCGTCGACTACATGCGCAGCCTCAACATCGTGCCGGTGAGCATCAGCTACGAGCTGGATCCCACCGACAAGGCCAAGGCGCGCGAGCTCTACGAGAAGTCGGTCAACGGCAGCTACGAGAAGGGCGAGTTCGAGGACATCGAGAGTATCGTCGCGGGCATCGTCGGCCAGAAGGGGCGGGTACACGTCTCCTTCGGCGCCCCCATCACCGAGGGCTTCAGCGATCCAGACGAGCTGGCGGCGCTCATCGACAAGGCGATCTGGAGCAGCTATCGCCTCTTCCCGGGCAACTACCTCGCGGCGGATGTGCCCGGCAAGGCCAGCACCATAGAGCAGAGCGCCTTCCTGACTCGCCAGTCCGAGGTGCCACAAGAGCACAAGGCCATCTGGCGCGCCATGTACGCCAAGCCGGTGGAAAACGCCGGAAAGGTTTGAATGGCACCGCTTTTGAGCGGGTGATGGAAAAAAAACGGGAGCAGATGCTCCCGTTTTTGCGTCTGGTCAAAGTCGGGGGAGATTGGGTAGTGAATAATATTGTTTCAACTGGTACGATCATCGGGTGAATGGGCGAGTATCTCTTGGCAGGGGCGGACGAGTATGCAACAGTGACTCGGCGCCATCGGCTTGGAAGCGACAGCGCCCCCGTCTGCACGGATGGCAGACGAGACGATAAAAGGACCTTCAATGGTCCTTTTTCATTGGTGCACAAAGATAGACCACAGATATACCTAAGGATGCGAACCTCATGATCACCGGCAGTCTGGATACCTTGCAACGCACCCCCTTGCCCGCCCCCCTGAACCGTATCGTGGCCGAGGTGGTGCAAAGCGTCGAACGCTGGCTGCACGCTCCCCTCGGCAAGCAGGAGGTCGACGGCCTCACGCTGTTCTGCCTGGTGAGCGAGGATCTGACAGAGCCGGTGGCGGATCGCCGGGGCGAGTTTCATGAGCAGTATCTGGACATCCAGCTGCTGCTGCGCGGCGAGGAGTGGATCGGCGTGGGCCCTCACGCCTACAGCCGGGACGGTGCCGACCATCCTCACCCCGATCTCTGGTTCGTCGATGACGAGCAGACCAGTTATCTGGCGTTGCAGCCCGGCGACTTCGCCATCTTCTGGCCGGGAGAACTGCATCGCCCCCTCTGTACCCTGACGACCCCAGGTCCGGTCAAGAAGCTGGTCGTCAAGGTTCACCAGTCGCTGCTGACCGGCGCCTGAGTGGCAACCGGGGCCTGGAGTCCCGAGTGATTGGGCCAACAGAGGCCCGTTGCGAATCGCTGATTCGACGCGCGCGCCAGACGAACGGTCTGCGCCCAACGATTTGAAAAATTGGACGCACCCTCCTGCGACCATAAGCCCCCGGCAGGGGAATCCCATCCATCGCTGGATGACACGACACTGTCGGCGTAAAGCCGAAGCACAGGAAGATGTAGAACATGAGCAAGTTGGTATTGATCCTTAACTGCGGTAGCTCTTCCCTGAAATTTGCCGTAATGGACGCTGAAACGGGCGAGGACATGCTGTCCGGCCTGGCCGAATGCTTCAATCTGGATGACGCACGTATCAAATGGAAACTCCACGGGGTCAAGGGCGACGCCATGCTGGGCGCCGGTGCTGCGCACCAGGAAGCCCTCGACCACATCGTGGGCCACATCCTGCCCCAGGATCCCGCCCTGGCCGATCAGCTGGTCGCCATCGGCCATCGCATCGTGCACGGCGGCGAGCAGTTCTCCCGTTCCGTGCGCATCGATGACGGCGTGATTGCCGGCATCGAAGCCGCCATTCCGTTTGCCCCCCTGCACAACCCGGCGCACCTCATCGGCATCCGTGCCGCCCTCAAGGTGTTCCCGGCCCTGGCCGACAAGAACGTGGCCGTGTTCGACACCGCCTTCCACCAGACCCTGCCAGAGGAAGCCTACCTCTACGCGCTGCCCTACAAGCTCTATCGCGAGAATGGCATCCGTCGTTACGGCGCCCACGGCACCTCCCACCGCTTCATCGCCGAAGAGACCGCCAAGGCGCTGGGCAAACCGCTCCATGAGCTCAACATCATCAACTGCCACCTGGGCAACGGTGCCTCCGTCTGCGCCATCAAGAACGGCGAGTCCGTCGACACCTCCATGGGGCTGACCCCGCTGGAAGGGCTGGCGATGGGCACCCGCTCCGGTGACATCGACCCTGCCATCGTCTTCTTCATGCACGACAACCTGGGTTACAGCGTGGACAAGATCAACCAGGTGCTGACCCGCGAATCCGGCCTGCTGGGCATGACCGAGGAGAGCAGCGACTGCCGCTACGTCACCGGCAACTACGCCACCGACGCCGGTGCCAAGCGTGCGCTGGACGTCTTCACCTATCGCGTTGCCAAGTACGTCGGCGCCTATGCTGCCGCCATGGATGGTCGCCTGGACGCTCTGGTGTTCACCGGCGGCATCGGCGAGAACGCCGCCATGGTGCGCGAGATGGTGCTGGCCCGACTGGCCCTGCTCGGCTTCAAGATCGACAAGGAGGCCAACAACGCCGCCGTACTGGGCGGTGAAGGCCCCATCACCGTCGAAGGCAGCCGTCTGGCCCTGGTGATGCCCACCAACGAAGAGCTGGTGATCGCCCGTGATGCCCTGAGCCTGGTCGGCTAAGGCACCCTCTGGTGACGACAACGCCCGGCCCCTGCCGGGCGTTGTCGTTTCGGCAATAGTGATCGGCCTGTCATTTGACATGGGGGACCAGATGCGTACCCTGACCGCTGTGTGATATTGCGGAGGTAACGATGAAAGAGATGTTTTTCAACTGGTTGTCAGGCCTGGGGGTCGATGTGACCCCCATGATGGCCCTGGTGATTGCCCTGGGGTTCATCGTGCTGACCGCCATGGTGCTGCACCTGGTGCTGCACCGCATCCTGCTGGTGCGCCTGGTGGGGCTGCTTGGCAAGACCAAGCAGATGTGGCTGCCGCCCCAGTTGCAGCAGCGCCTCTTCTACCGGCTCGCCTTCGTGTTCCAGGGGGCCGTGCTGCTCGGTCAGGCGGAGATCTGGCTGCCCAAAGCGTCCGAGAGCCTGGCGCTTATCGAGTTGCTGGCCCAGCTCTGGATCCTGCTGTTCCTGCTGCTGGCTCTGTTCGCCCTGCTCGACTGCCTGCTCTCCCTGAGCCGGCATACCCGGCTTGGGCGGGATCTGCCCCTGCGCGGCATCTTCCAGGGGGTGAAACTGGTGGCCAGCATCCTGGTGGGCATCCTGATGATCGCCCTGCTGCTCGGCAAGTCGCCCCTCTTCCTGTTCAGCGGCCTGGGGGCCATGACCGCGGTCCTGATGCTGGTGTTCAAGGACCCCATCCTCGGCCTGGTGGCGGGTATCCAGCTCTCCGCCAACCGCATGCTGAGCGTCGGTGACTGGCTGCAGATGGACAAGTACGGGGCGGACGGCGAGGTGACCGACATCGGCCTCACCACGGTCAAGGTGTCGAACTGGGACAAGACCATCACCACCATCCCTACCTATGCCCTCATCTCCGACTCCTTCAAGAACTGGCAGGGGATGACCGAATCCGGCGGGCGCCGCATCAAGCGCAGCGTCAACATTGACATGACCAGCGTGCGCTTCCTCACCTCGCAGGAGCAGTTGCAGCTCAAGCAGGCCAGGTTGCTGGCGCCCTACCTCAGCCGCAAGGAGCAGGAGCTCAGCAGCTACAACCAGCAGCTCAGCGATGCCATCAGCTGCCCCATCAATGGTCGCCACCTCACCAACCTCGGCACCCTGCGCGCCTATCTGGACGCCTACCTGCGGGCTCATGCGGGTATTCGCAAGGACATGACCCTGATGGTGCGCCAGTTGGCACCGACCACGGACGGCCTGCCGCTGGAGATCTACTGCTTCACGGCGACCACCGCCTGGGCCGAGTATGAAGGGATACAGGCTGATATTTTCGACCACATATTTGCGATAATTGAGCAATTCCATCTGCGTTTGCATCAGTCGCCAACCGGTTATGACATGCACAGTTGGAAAAACGGCTGATCCCGCTTATGGCAAGGTGCCGCGGCGCAGCGCGGCACCGTATTTAATCACCGACCCGTCAGCACGTGGCGGTTGAAATTTGCATGGCAGAGGAGAAAAATGGCGGCCTTCTCTTCGCCCCGGGCGCGCCCGTCGCCTCCGCGCTGGCCAGAGTGCTGAACCACCCCCTTTATCACAGGAAAGTTATGAAGCTCCTCCACAACACGGCGGCCGCACTGTGCTGCTCCCTGATCCTGGCCGCCATGCCCGCCCTCGCCATCGAATATGCCCTGCCCGCAGCCAACAGCCGCCTGGTGGGGGAGAACCTGGACTACGTGGTGTCCCCGGAAGAGGCGGGCCAACCCCTGGAAGCGGCAGCGGCCAGATTCCAGCTCGGCTTGACCAACATGCTGGAAGCCAACCCCAAGGCAGACCCCCTGCTGCTGCAGGCGGGCGAGAAGCTGGTCGTGCCGCACCAGCTGATCCTGCCGGATGCCCCCCGTGAAGGCATCGTGCTGAACGTCGCCGAGATGCGCCTCTACTACTACCCCAAAGGCAAGAAGGTGGTGGAAGTGCTGCCGATTGGCATCGGCCAGCTCGGCACCGACACCCCGGAAGACTGGGTGACCAGCGTGCAGCGCAAGAAGGCGGGCCCGACCTGGACCCCGACCGCGAAGATGCACGCCGAGTACGCCGCCCGTGGCGAGACCCTGCCTGCGGTCTGGCCGGCCGGTCCGGACAACCCCATGGGGCTGTTCGCGCTCTACATCGGCAAGATGTACGCCATCCACGGCACCAACGCCCAGTTCGGCATCGGCCTGCGGGTGAGCCACGGCTGCGTGCGTCTGCGCAACGACGACATCGAGTACCTGTTCAAGCAGGTCCCGGTCGGTACCCGCGTCCAGTTCGTGAACCAGCCCATCAAGGCCTCTGTCGAGCCGGATGGCCGCCGCTACCTGGAAGTGCACCAGCCTCTCTCCCGCAACCAGGAGGAGTTCAACTCCAGCCTGCCGGCCCCGCTGCCCATGTCCACCGCCGTGACCCGCTTCATCGCCCACGCGGACAGCGACTCCCAGCTGGTCAAGCAAGCCCTGGAGCAGCGCAGCGGCATGCCCATCGCCATCAACCGCTGATCCCGCCCGTCGGTATCCCGAGCCCCGGCCACTGTCGGGGCTTTTTTATGGCGCGGGGGAGGGGATCATCAGGGTAAACCCTTGGCAGATCGGGATAAAATCCGGCCTTATTGCAATTGAGTGGTTGCTTGGTTAGGTGTTAAACGTTTTCTATGTGTTTTTTATTTGTTAAAAGTGGTTGTGGTCCGGCGATCTGCTGATTACTCTAGGCCGGTTTTTTAAGGAAGAGTTCGTCGCAAGAACGAACACAGACGTCACATAACGGAGTTTTGAATGACAGCTAGCACCCCCATGCTCATCACCTTTCTGGTGTACATCCTCGGGATGGTATTGATCGGCTTTATCGCCTATCGCGCCACCCAGAACTTTGACGACTACATTCTCGGCGGCCGCCGCATGGGGAGCTGGGTGACCGCCCTCTCCGCCGGCGCCTCCGACATGAGTGGCTGGCTCCTGATGGGCCTGCCCGGCGCCGTCTTCATCGGCGGCATCTCCGAGAGCTGGATCGCCATCGGCCTCGTCATCGGCGCCTACTTCAACTGGCGCTGGGTGGCCGGTCGGCTGCGGGTTCACACCGAGAAGAACCGCAACGCCCTGACCCTGCCGGACTACTTCACCTACCGCTTCGAAGACAAGAGCCGGGTGCTGCGCATCCTCTCCGCCCTGGTGATCCTGCTGTTCTTCACCATCTACTGCGCCTCCGGCGTGGTGGCCGGTGCCCGCCTGTTCGAGAGCACCTTCGGCATGAGCTATGACACCGCCCTCTGGGTCGGCGCCGCAGCCACCATCACCTACACCTTCTTCGGCGGCTTCCTCGCGGTGAGCTGGACCGATACCGTGCAGGCCACCCTGATGATCTTCGCCCTCATCCTCACCCCGGTGTTCGTCATCATCGCCGTGGGCGGCATCGACACCGCCATGGTGCAGGTGGCGGCGCAGAACGCCAGCAACCTCGACATGTTCAAGAACCTGGACTTCATCGCCATCATCTCCCTGATGGCCTGGGGCCTGGGCTACTTCGGCCAGCCCCACATCCTGGCGCGCTTCATGGCGGCGGACTCCCACCACTCCATGGCCAGCGCCCGTCGCATCAGCATGACCTGGATGGTGCTGTGCCTGGGCGGCGCCGTGGCCATCGGTTTCTTCGGCCTCTCCTACTTCTCCACCTTCACCGAGCAGGCGGGCGGCGTGACCACCAACCCGGAGCGCGTCTTCATCGAGCTCTCCAAGATCCTGTTCAACCCCTGGATTGCCGGCGTGCTGCTCTCCGCCATCCTGGCGGCGGTGATGAGTACCCTCAGTTGCCAGCTGCTGGTCTGCTCCAGCGCCATCACCGAGGATCTCTACAAGCCCTTCCTGCGCAAGAACGCCTCCCAGAAAGAGCTGGTGTGGGTCGGCCGCGCCATGGTGCTGCTCATCTCCCTCATCGCCATCGCCGTGGCGGTGAACCCGGAGAACCGGGTGCTGGGGCTGGTAAGCTACGCCTGGGCCGGCTTCGGTGCCGCCTTCGGTCCCGTGGTGCTGCTCTCCGTGCTCTGGTCCCGCATGACCCGCAACGGCGCCCTGGCGGGCATGCTGACCGGTGCCCTGACCGTCATCATCTGGAAGCAGTTCGGCTGGCTGGGTCTGTACGAAATCATCCCGGGCTTCCTGTTTGCCACCCTGGCCATCGTGCTGTTCAGCCTGTTGGACAAAGCCCCCTCCAAGGCCATGCAGGATCGCTTCGCAGAAGCCGAGCAGGAGTTCCAGAGCCCCATGGCAGACGCCATTGCGGCAAAATAACCCCCGCCTCGACGACAAAAGCCCCGCAACTGCGGGGCTTTTTAATGGCTATGTCCCAATTACGTGTTGCATGGGGCGCCCCAGTG
>NZ_CAWMFQ010000044.1:0-468 GCF_963866995.1 Aeromonas sp. ZOR0002
GGCACAATGCTGGGAAGACTACGCCCAGGCCCTCATCGACGGTCTGACCGTCCGACAGGCTGCCGTCCGCTGCGGAGTCTGTAAAAACACCGCCTTCTTGTGGCGTCACCGCTTCCTGAAAGCCATGGCGAGTCACCAGGCGGCACGGGAAGGGGGTATCGTCGAGGTTGATGAGACCTTCTTCTTGGAGTCGTTTAAAGGGCAACGTGGTTTGCCCCGCCCGGCCCGCCACCGTGGGGGCAAAGGCCGTACCCGAGGCACAGGGCCGGATTACATCCCGGTGATGGTGGTTCAGGACCGGGCTGGTCACCATGCGGATTTTCAGTTGGAGAAAATGAATGCCGAGACGGTGATAGCTGTTTTGACACCCCTTGTCTCGTCAGATGCGGTGTTGTGTAGCGACGGCGCCGGGGTGTATGCCAGTTTCAGCAAAGCGCAGGGAGTGACCCATCAGGTCGTGCGCAATCG
>NZ_CAWMFQ010000045.1:0-7429 GCF_963866995.1 Aeromonas sp. ZOR0002
CCAACGACTTGGTGGTGTTCATCAAGTTACGCTGGGCGTTCAATGATGAAGTGTTGGTATTGATAAACATGGCCATAAAAAATTTCTCCTGATGAACAAGAAACTGCGGGCCCTGCCGGTGCCAGTACACGATCAGGATCCCACCGTTCAGATGGACAGATTGAACGGTTCTGTCTCACCTGGCGGGCCCTCTGTTTGAACGGACATCGGACCCGCAGTTGCGCAAATGTTGGATTTCCGAACACCCCTCGATTTGCTTCACCTTCTGTAACGGCCATCTCGCCAGAAGCTTTAAGCAATTTATGCACGACCCTAATACTGTCCGAGTTTGGATATCACAAGAAAGGATCGGGAAGCCCGGCCATGTCGCCATGAGGCTCGGCATCAGCCCACGGAAGATATTAACTGGCACGGTTTGTGCTTTAGTTTTGGTGTCGCCATTTTTTCGGCGCCCATAAAAAAGGCCGACAATGTCGGCCAAAGAAGAGCTTACGCTCAGGAGAACAACCTCGGGGGTGACAGAGTGAACGATCTGCGCAACACTCGAGGGGTATACCAATAAGAGAACTTCTCTTTCGATAGAACAAGGCGTAAATCCGAACACCCCATTGTTCCATCTTGTTTACCAGGGCGGCCTGAACAACCGCCCTTTTCTTTTTCTCACTCTGAGCGTATTAGCCTTGCAGCAGGGAGAGCGCGGATTGTGGGCGCTGGTTGGCCTGTGCCAGAATGCTGGAGGCGGCCTGCTGCAGGATGTTCTGCTTGGTCATGTTAGCGGTTTCGGTCGCGAAGTCCGCGTCACGGATACGGGAGCGTGCAGCACTGACATTTTCCGAAATATTGGCCTGGTTGCGAATAGTGGAATCCAGGCGGTTTTGCACGGCACCCAGTTCGGCACGCTTTCCATCCACGATTTCCAGCATAGCATCCACAGCTCCCAGCACGCTCTGAGCATTGCTCTGACTACTGATGCTAATACCTCCAGCTGTTGAGCCACTGACAAAAACCGTGGTTACAGATGCTGCTGTCGCAATACCAGAAATACTGAACCCTCCACCCTGAGTCAGGCTGAAACTGATAGTCTGGTTGGCGTCCGCACCGACCTGGAAAGTACCGCTAAATGAACCATCAAGCAGCTTGGTACCTGCGAAGGTGGTTGCAGTGGAGATACGGTTGATCTCGGCACCCAGCTGATCCACTTCTTTTTGCAGGGCTTCACGATCCTTGGCGGAGTTGGAACCGTTGGCGGATTGTTGAGCCAGGGTACGCATGCGTTGCAGCATACCGGTCACTTCATCCATCGCCCCTTCAGCAGTCTGAGCAAGGGAGATGCCGTCGTTGGCGTTGCGGTTGCCCTGGTCCAGACCGTTGATCTGGGAGGTCAGACGGTTGGAGATCTGCAGACCTGCCGCATCGTCCTTGGCGCTGTTGATGCGCAGGCCAGAGGCAAGACGGGTGTAGGAGGTATCCAGGGATTTGGTGCTGTTCATCATGTTACGCTGAGCGTTGAGCGATGAAACGTTGGTATTGATATACAGACTCATGATTTTTCTCCTAAGCTATTAAAATTTAACTTTAATTCACTCAGGCTTTATTGTGTTTTGTGCCTGATATGTTTAGTTAACGGCGCCTTTTCACAAGACTTTAATTTCTTTTTTCTGCCTTTCTGGCAGTAATCGCCGCCTAACCTATATATCGGCCTCTATTCCTCACCCTTGAGAAAAAAATCGGGATTTTTTGTCACCTGACAGCCCGCCCCCCGGGCCATAGTGGCCACAGCCCGCATCAGACAAGGCGGGAGCGTGATATTCACCCAGCCTTCAGAAACCGGCGCTGGCTCCCACTTTTGCACGCCAGCATTGCTCATCCCCACACCTTGCCCCTAAAATCGCCGCCCCATCATCTATTGGACGTGAGTTGTTCTCCATGCAGACACTGGTTGAGCAGATTGTTTACATCAGCGACATGTTTGGTACTGCGGTATTCGCGTTTTCGGGCGTACTGGTGGCCGGCCGTCTCAGGATGGACGGTTTCGGTGTCATGGTGCTGGCGGCGGTCACCGCCATCGGGGGCGGCACCATCCGCGACATGATCCTGGGGGCAACCCCCGTCTTCTGGGTGCGCGACCCCCTCTATATCTGGGTGGTCATTGCCACGGCGCTCATCGGCATGTGGATGGTCAAACTGCCCCGTCGCATGCCCTGGTACGTGCTGCCGGTGGCGGACGCCTTCGGGTTGGCGCTCTTTACCGTGATCGGGGCACAAAAAGCCCTCAACTTTGGTACATCTGGGCTTATCGCCGTATTGATGGGCACCATGACAGGGGTCGCTGGGGGTATGATAAGGGACGTGCTGGCCCGGGAAGTGCCCATGGTGCTGCAAAAGGAGATCTACGCCACCGCCTGCATTCTGGGCGGTATCCTCTATACCCTGTCGCTGGAGGTCGGGGTAGAGAGGGTCAGCGCCATGCTCATCAGCATGCTCGGGGTGTTTGGTCTGCGGGTAGCGGCCATCTACTGGCACCTCTCCCTGCCCACCTTCTCGCTGCAGCGCAACTGAGAAGCCTCAGAGTGGGCGAGATCCCATCCCGGCAGGGACAAGATTGAACCAAGCCGGCTTTTCTGTTGTCATACAGGGGTCGTTTCAAGCCGGAAAACCTCATGCAAAAACTTGGGCTCATTACCACGCTTGTTCTGATGATGGTGGCAGCGGCTCATGCGGGGGCTCAGGCCCTGTTCGGGCGTCTGGCATCCACCCCGGTGCAGCAGTTCAACCAGCAGATCCGTCAGGCGAGCAGCAGTCAGCAAGGCTGGGTCAACGACTATCGCGAAGTGGCTCGCCGCTTCGTGGGCCATGAAGATGTACCCACCCGTATCCATGCTCAACAGCTGGACAACGATCTGGTGCTCTCGGTGGCCCTTGATGGCCAGCGTAGCGACATGCTCTACATCCTGACCCTGTTTCGCAGCAACAACCTGTGGCAGATGCGTCAGGCCGAGATGGGCTGGCGCTGTCAGGGTCAGGAAACTTTCACCCCGGTCCCCTGCCCCTGAGCGTCTACCTTCATCCGAGTGAAATAAAAAATCCGGCGCCTTGGCCGGATTTTTTATACGCGTCTTGCCGTCACATCACGGACGGTAGACCTTGACGTTGGCAAAGCCCTTCTCTTTCAGGTAAAGCGCCTGCAGTTTGCTCATCACGCCACGATCGCAATAGAGCAGGTAGGTCTTCTCTTTCGGCAGGTCACCAAAGGCGGTAGCCAGCTTGAAGAAGGGGATATGCATGATCTCGCGCCCTTCCACCACCAGCGGCTTGTCGTCATGCTCCTCCATGGAGCGAATGTCCAGGATCACCTCGTCGTCACCGCTCTCGGCGGTGGTCTCCACCTCCTGCACCTCGGCGGCGGTCTCTTCACCGATGCGACGAATGTCGAGGTAACGGGCCTCGGCCACCACCTTGTCCAGAATGGCAAAGTCGAAGTTCTCCTCTTCCGCCTCGATGCGGGAGAGCTCGGCCTTCACGGTCGGCTTCTTGGAAATCACGCCGCAATACTCCGGCATGGTCTCCGCGAACTCCAGGGTACCGATGCGGCGGGCTTCGCTGATGATGTCCGGCTTGTCCCAGGTGATGAGCGGGCGCAGGATCACCTTGTCGGTCACCCGGTCGATGACGTTCAGGTTGGTGAGGGTCTGGCTGGAAACCTGGCCAACGCACTCGCCGGTCACCAGGGCCGGGATCTGGAACTCGTCGGCAACCTTGGCAGCGGCACGCATCATCATCCGCTTGAGCACCACCCCCATCTGGCCGTTGTCGATCTTCTCGAGGATCTCGGCCACCACGGGCTCGAAGTCCACCGCGGTGAAGCGCACCCGGTGGGAGGAGCCGAAACGGTTCCACAGGTGATAGGCCACCTGCTTGACGCCGATCTCGTGAGCCGCCCCACCCAGATTGAAGAAGCAGTAGTGCACCCGGCAGCCGCGCTTGATGAACTGGAAGGAGGCGACCCCCGAGTCAAACCCGCCGGAGAGCAAGCTCAGCACATCTTCCTGGGTGGCGATGGGCATGCCGCTCAGCCCCTGGTGGATGGCGCTGACGATGAAAAGCTCCTCGCCATCGATCTCGAGGTTGATCTTCACATCCGGGTTCTTGAGGCGCACGCCGTTGCTCACGCAGTGCTGGTTCAGACCGCCGCCCACGTAACGTTCAATCTCCAGCGAGGAGAATTCGTGCTTGCCGTGGCGCTTGGCACGCACGCAGAAGGTCTTGCCCTCGAGCTGATCACCCCAGACGGCTTTCACCTGCTCGAAGATGTCGTGCAGGTCGGTAAACTTGCTGGCCTGCACCTCGAGGAAGGCCTGAATGCCGGGGATGCAGGCCAGGGCTTCGATGGCCTGCTCGCGGAACTGGTCATTGCGGGAGCTCACGATCAGCTTGTCCCAATCCATCCGCACCCGGGCATCGTCGTCGAAGCGGCGCAGGACATTGCGGATATTGCCCTGCAGGATCTTGATGAAGCGCTGGCGAACCGACTTGCTCTTGATGGTGATTTCAGGGAACAACTTGATAATGAACTTCATGGTAATGACTCGGGTGGCCTTGATTTAAGGGCGCGAATTATATCAGAACTTTGTGACCAGCGCCTACTGCATGAGCGGCCGCTCACATTCCCCCACGCAAAGTTTGCCGCATCCAGGCAATCATGCGTATATTCCCACCCCTGCATCCTGGCAACACAGCATCCATGAAAACCCATATCTACTACCCCGGCATGGAGGTACGCGACGAGCTCTGGCTCAAGTTTGCCTTGCTCTATCTGGAGCGGCTCGCCTTCGTCTTCACCGTCAGTGAGAAGAGCGGTCTCACCGCCCTGCTGGAGACCCTGCGCCAGCAAACCGACCTGCTGGCCGAGCCGCCACGACCCGCCTTCTTCGCCCATATCACGCCCCAGGTGGAGAGCCAGATTGCCGGCTTGGTCGCCCCCGATTTTGTCCGCCACAAGGTGTTTGGCAACAGGGAGCTCATCGCCCGCTGGCGTTCAGCCCCCAACCACGACTGCTTCTGCCCGGCTCAGGCGGGACTGGAGCGGCTACACGGGTTTTGTCTGACCCACGGCTTTGCGACGCAGGATGAAGGGGGGATCAGAATGGCGCGCCGCTTTGCCAACCTGCTCTCCATGCGCCTCGCCCGTGAGTGGGCACTCGCCAATGACGGGGCGCTGATTACCGATCACGACTATCTGGATCGGCTGCTCCATCTGCTCGAATCCCGCTACCACAACCGGGGCGGCCAGGACTGCTTCCACCTCGAGATCCCGCTGCAAGTGCCCACTCACCTGGCCGACATCCCGTTTGCAGAGCTCATTGCCCTGCGGGGGCGAAGCGGCTTTCGTCAGCAGCTCGCCGAGTTCCATCAGGCCCTCGATGCCCTGCTCGCCATGCTGGGCAGCGGCTACGCCGAACCCGCCGTGTTGACCCGCTTCGAGCAGGCCCAGCAGGGGTTCACACCCTTGCTGGGACCCGAGACCGTCACCCTGCCGCTCACCACGCTCGTCAGTACTGGCTTACCGGCCATGGCGATGATCCACCACCTCAAGGGGAGTCACCCACAGAGCGACCTGGTGTTTCATCCCATCAAGAAGAGCCACTTCCACCAGCGCAAGAGCCGGCATTTCTTCACCCGGCTGGGGCAGGTCAAGCCCTGACTCCCCGCCTCTGCCGGGGAATCGACAATCAACTGACGGCATCGGGACCATCACCGATGCCGTCAATATTCTGGCGCTCACCACGCCCTCAGGAGGGGTTTTCCAGCCGAAACTCGATGCGATCGCTGTTTCCCGCCTCATCCACCACCACCAGCTGATAGCGGCCCGCCTTGCTCACTACTTGATCCCCGTCCCAGCGCAGCCGCTGGCCGTTGAGAAACCAGGCCGGCTTGCCGACACCGCCGAGCACCCTGGGCTGCAACCGATAGCGCTGACTGCGGATAAGGTTGCCCTCCCCCAGTGCCAGGATGCGGATGGGGGCCTGCTGCTCGGCGCTCTGTCCCTCCCCTGCACAACCGCTGGCCAGCAGCGCCTGCCGTCGCTCACCCGGTGAGCGCCATGGCTCCAGCGACAATGGCCAGAGGGCCCGAAAACCGGATTGCGCCGCATCGTGGCAGCGGGCCAAGGTCGGCTTGCCCGCGGCGGTCAGTGCGACCTGGCGCAGCGGCGAGGGCCAGTCCATGGGATCCGGCAAGGTGGGAGGATCACGCTCTTCAAGCAGCCAGGCGCTCTGATGCTGCAAACAGGCCTCTGGCAGGGTCGCGCTCGTCTTGCGCCCCAGCGGCCAGCAAACTTCGGCCTCGCTCACCGTGTTGGGTTGTGCCGGCAGGGGGCTGTTGTCCGAGAGCCGCGAATAGACAGAGAGCAGCAGCGGCACTGCCGCGCTCTGTCCATAAAAGCCGGGCATGGGGGTGCCGTCGGGGCGCCCCAGCCAGACGCCGATGGTCCAGCGACCGGAGACCCCCATGGCCCAGCTGTCGCGATAGCCATAGCTGGTGCCGGTCTTCCAGGCCAGTCGGTTGACCCGGCCGGTCGCCTCACTGGCAAAAGGTTGATCTGCCCGTCCCTGGGCACTCAAAATTTGCCAGATGATCCAGGCGGCCCCCGGGCTCAGCAAGGGGCGCGACACCGCCTGCTGCCCCGCCAGCCAGACCGGCATCGCTACCTGCCCCTGCCGGGTCAGCGAGCTGTAGAGCGCCACCAGCTGCTCGAGCCGAATGCCCGCTGCCCCCAGCGCAATGGCCGGATTGGGCTTGTCGGAGAGGGCCAGCCTCACCCCGGCGTTGTCGAGACGGCTGACCAGTTTGTCCGGCCCCAGCGCCTCCAGCACCTGCACCGCCGGCACGTTGAGGGATTGCTGCAGCGCCTGAGCGAGGGTCACCGGCCCCTGAAAGGCGCCGGAAAAGTTGGCGGGGCGATACTCCGAGCCCAGTCTCGGTGCATCGGAGAGCAGGGAGGCCGAGTGCACCAACCCTTCGTCCATGGCCAGACCGTAGATGAAGGGCTTGAGGGTGGAGCCGGGAGAGCGGATCGCCTGCACCATGTCGAGATAACCGTGGCGACGCAGATTGCCATACTCGGCGCTGCCCACATAGGCGCGCACCGCCATGGTTCTGTTGTCGACCAGGAGCAACGCCGCTGAGGTCTGCTCGGGGAAGCGACGGATATAGCTCGCCACCCGCCCTTCCACCCAACGCTGCAGATCGCCGTCGATGGTGGTATGCACCAGGGCCCCGGCCTGATGGTCGGCGGCGAGGCGGGCAAAGAGCGGCGCCTCCATCGGCGTGAAGTGACCGCGGGCCAGCACAGGCTCGATGCGTCCCTCCAGCCAAACCTGTTCTGGCCAGACCCCCTGCGCCACCAGCCGCTGCATCACCTTGACTGTGA
>NZ_CAWMFQ010000046.1:0-12379 GCF_963866995.1 Aeromonas sp. ZOR0002
AAGCCGGTACGGCTGCAAGTGGGCCGCAGCAACCTGCGTGCCGCCCTGGATGGCTTCATCTTCACCTCCAAGCTGGTGGATGGCCGTTTCCCGGACTGGCGCCGCGTCATCCCCCGGGGGAGTGACAAGGCCCTGATCGCCGGTCGCGAGGATCTGCGCCAGGCCTTTGCCCGTGCCGCCATCCTCTCCAACGAGAAATTCCGTGGGGTGCGTCTCAATCTGCAGGAAAACCTGCTGCGCATCACCGCCAACAACCCGGAACAGGAAGAAGCCGAAGAGCTGCTTGACGTACAATACGCCGCTGGCGAGATGGAGATCGGCTTCAACGTCTCCTATGTGCTGGACGTGTTGAATACGTTAAAATGTGACCAAATCCGGATCAGCCTGAGCGATTCCATCAGCAGCGCCATTATTGAGGATTTTGAGAACCAAGATGCCCAGTACGTGGTGATGCCGATGCGGATCTAGTCGTGTCCCTGGTCAAACTCCAGCTCAGCGACTTTCGCAACATTCAGCACGCCAGTCTCGCGCTGTCTCCCGGCCTCAATATCCTGGTCGGGAGCAACGGCAGCGGCAAGACCAGCGTGCTGGAAGCCATTCATTACCTTGGTCTCGGCCGCTCGTTTCGTACCCATTTGACCGGGCGGGTCATCCGCCAGGGCGAGCGGGCCTTTACCCTGTTTGCCCAGTGCGAGCTGGAGGGGCGTCAGGTGCCCATCGGGCTTGCCAAGGACAAGGGGGGCGAAACCCAGCTCAAGATCGCCGGTGCCCAGGCCCAGCGCCTGGCCGATTTGGCGGAGCTGTTGCCGGTACAGTTGATCCACCCCGATGGTTTCAGCCTGCTGACCGGTGGGCCCCAGGCTCGCCGGGCCTGGCTCGACTGGGGTGTTTTCCATCAGGAGCCGACCTTCTTCTCCCTCTGGGGGCGGGTGCGTCGGCTGTTGAAGCAGCGCAATGCCTTGCTGCGCCAGAGCACCCAGTATCGTCAACTGGCGTTCTGGGATCAGGAGCTGGTGCGACTGGGTGGCGAGCTGGCGGGTTTTCGCGCCAGTTATTGTCAGGCCATTACGCCCCTGATCAAGGAGATGACGGCAGATTTTCTGCCGGAGTTCGATATCAGTCTTGGATTCTATCGAGGCTGGGAAAAAGACACTCCCCTCGATGCATTACTGGAGGCGGGGTTCGAACGGGATCGTTCGCTGGGGTACACTGGGGTCGGTCCGCAGAAGGCGGACGTGCGGCTCAAGGCGAACGGCGTGCCCGCGCAAGATATTTTGTCCAGGGGTCAGCTGAAGTTGCTGGTCTGTGCCATGCGGCTGGCCCAAGGGCTCTATTTGAATCAACATAGCAGCCGCGGCTGTATTTTTTTAATTGATGATTTTGCCTCTGAACTGGATGTCGACAAACGTCGTCTGCTGGCCGCAAGGCTGAAGCAGTGCGCGTCCCAGGTGTTCATCACCGCCATCGATACCGGTCAGCTCGCAGACATGATGGATGCGAGTGACTGCAAGCTGTTCCACGTGGAACAAGGCAAGATCTCCGAAACGTTAGAGAAGGCAGAGAGTAAGCTATGAGTGAAAATACTTACGACTCCTCGAATATCAAGGTGCTCAAGGGCCTGGATGCGGTCCGCAAGCGCCCGGGGATGTATATCGGCGATACGGACGATGGATCGGGCCTGCACCACATGGTGTTCGAGGTCGTCGACAACTCCATCGACGAGGCTCTGGCTGGCTACTGCTCCGATATCCAGGTCAAGATCCATTCCGACGGCTCCGTCTCCGTGCGCGACAACGGTCGCGGCATTCCGGTGGACATCCACCCGGAAGAGGGCCGTTCCGCCGCTGAAGTCATCATGACCGTGCTGCACGCCGGCGGCAAATTCGATGACAACTCCTACAAGGTGTCCGGCGGTCTGCACGGTGTGGGCGTTTCCGTGGTGAACGCGCTTTCCGACAAGCTGTTGCTGACCATCCGCCGCAACGGTCATGTCTACGAGCAGACCTATCACCTGGGCGAGCCGCAGGCACCCCTCAAGCAGATTGGTGACAGCACTGGCACCGGGACCGAAGTTCGCTTCTGGCCGAGCCCGACCATCTTCAGCGACACCCTGTTCCACTACGAGATCCTGGCCAAGCGTCTGCGCGAGCTCTCCTTCCTCAACTCCGGCGTCTCCATCCGTCTGATGGACGAGCGTGATGGCCGCGAGGCGCACTTCTGCTACGAAGGGGGCATCAAGGCCTTCGTCGAGTACCTGAACCAGAACAAGACCCCGATCCACCCCAAGGTGTTCCACTTCACCACTGAGCAGGACGGCATCGGTGTCGAAGTCGCCATGCAGTGGAACGACGCCTATCAGGAAGGGGTCTACTGCTTCACCAACAACATTCCGCAGCGGGATGGTGGCACCCACCTGGTGGGCTTCCGTACCGCGCTGACCCGGACGCTGAACAACTACATGGACAAGGAGGACTACAGCAAGAAGGCCAAGTCCGCCGCCAGTGGTGACGACGTCCGTGAAGGTCTGATTGCCGTTATCTCCGTCAAGGTGCCTGACCCTAAGTTCTCCTCCCAGACCAAGGACAAGCTGGTCTCTTCCGAAGTGAAGACCGCCGTGGAACAGGCGATGGGTGAGAAGCTGGCGGACTTCCTGCTGGAAAACCCGGGCGACGCCAAGATCGTGGTCAACAAGATCATCGATGCGGCCCGTGCCCGTGAAGCGGCCCGCAAGGCCCGCGAACTGACCCGCCGCAAGGGCGCGCTGGATATCGCCGGTCTGCCCGGCAAGCTGGCGGACTGTCAGGAGAAAGACCCGGCGCTCTCCGAACTCTACATCGTGGAAGGGGACTCTGCTGGCGGCTCCGCCAAGCAGGGTCGCAACCGGAAGAACCAGGCCATCCTGCCCCTCAAGGGTAAAATCCTGAACGTGGAGAAGGCCCGTTTCGACAAGATGATCTCCTCCCAAGAGGTGGGCACCCTGATCACCGCTCTGGGCTGTGGCATCGGTCGCGACGAGTACAACCCGGACAAGCTGCGCTATCACAACATCATCATCATGACGGATGCGGACGTCGATGGTGCGCACATCCGTACCCTGCTGCTGACCTTCTTCTATCGTCAGATGCCGGAAATCATCGAGCGTGGCTATGTCTTCATCGCCCAGCCGCCGCTCTACAAGGTGAAGAAGGGCAAACAGGAGCAGTACCTGAAAGACGAAGACGCATTGTTGCAGTACCAGACCGCCATGGCGCTGGACGGTGCGACCCTGCACGTCAACGAGTCTGCCCCGGCCATCGGTGGCGAGGCGCTGGAGCGTCTGGTCAACCAGCATCGCGCCGTGACTCACCTCATCACCCGCATGTCCCGCCGCGCGCCGGAAGCCGTGCTGACCCAGCTGATCTATCAGCCTGAGTTGAACGAAACCCTGCTGGCCAGCGAGAGCGATCTGCAGACCTGGTGCCAGAGCATGGAAGCCGTGCTCAACGAGAGCAACCACGGCATCCAGTACCAGATGCAGGTACGCCGCGACGAGGAGCGCAGCCTGTTCGTGCCCCACGCCGTGGTACGCCAGCACGGGGTTGATCGCGAATACCCGCTCAGCTACGACTTCCTGCAATCCTCCGAGTACCGTCAGTTGGTCTCCCTGGGCAAGGAGATCGCCAACCTGATCGAGGAAGGCGGTTACATCAAGCGTGGCGAGAAGGTGAAGCCGGTCGCCAGCTTCGTTGAAGCGGTCGAGTGGCTGATGGGCGAAGGCAAGCGTGGCATCTACATCCAGCGCTATAAAGGGCTGGGGGAGATGAACCCGGAGCAGCTGTGGGAAACCACCATGGATCCGGAAGCCCGTCGCATGCTGCGCGTCACCATCGACGACGCGGTCGGCGCCGACCAGCTCTTCTCCACCCTGATGGGGGATGCCGTAGAGCCCCGTCGCGACTTCATCGAGACCAACGCCCTGCGGGTTGCCAACCTCGACGTCTAATCAGACGGTCCGACAACCATCAAAAGCCGCTCCTCGTGAGCGGCTTTTTGTTTTCTGGATGGAAGGGAGAGGGCGCGTTCCACGTGAAACATGAGGGACCTAGACTCTGTCACCGCGAAAGGTGCGGCGCCACTCCCGCGGCGACACTCCGAAGCGGGCGCGAAAGTGCTTGCGCAATATGGTGGCAGATCCGAGCCCCACCAGTTCGGCGATGCGTTCCACGGTGTGGGAGCTGGACTCCAGCAGCGTCTGGCTGCGGCGCAGACGCTCCGCCATCAGCCACTCCCCGAGGGAGAGACCGGTGGCGAGCTGGAAGCGGCGGCTAAAGGTGCGTCGGCTCATCATGCAATGTTCCGCCAGGCTGTCCAGGGTGTGGGGCGCGGCCAGGTGCAGGCGCAGGTGATCGAACAGCTGGTTGATCCTGGCATCCCGGGTGGAGGCGGGTACCGGCTGCTCGATGAACTGGGCCTGGCCACCCTCCCGGTGGGGAGGCACCACCAGCCGCCTGGCCAGCTTGTTGGCAATCTGGCTGCCGTGATGCTGGCGAACCAGATAGAGGCAGCAGTCCAGGCTGGCGGCGGTGCCAGCCGAGGTGATGAGCCCGTTGTCGTCGACGTAGAGGGCATTGGTATCGAGCCGCACCCGGGGGAAGCGCTGGACGAACTCCTGTTCAAATTCCCAATGGGTGGCTGCACCGCGCCCGTCCAGAAGGCCGGCATAGGCCAGCACATAGGTGCCGAGACAGAGCCCCACGATCTGGGCTCCCCTGATCCGGGCGGCAACCAGGGCATCGAGCAGGGGTTGGGCGGGGCGCTCGGCCGGATCGCGCCAGAAGGGGATGATGATGATATCCGCCTCCAGCAGGCCCTCCAGGCCATAGTCGGCCTCCATGCGAAAGCCCTGGGAGGAGGCGGGTTGCCGCGTGTCATCCCCGGCGCAGAGTCTCAGCTCGAACAACGACTGGCCCGGCATCATCTTGTCGCCAAAGATGAGGCAGGGCACCGAGCAGTGAAAGGGGCTGAAGCGATCGAAGGTGATGACGGCGACGATAAGGGGACGGGGCATGGTGGCAGACTCCTTTGCACTCGGATCCCCATCATACGGGGCAGCAACAGAAAGCCGAAGGGCCATGTGGTGCCGGGCCTCTCGCTCAGAGCACCATGGTGTCGCCATCCTCGGGCACCCTTACCCGGGCGGCCATCCCCTGGCTGTCCAGGTAGTCGCGCAGCTCCCGCCGGGACAGCAGGGCATGATTGACCGCCTCCATGTGGCTGGCGATCAGGGTGGCCTGCGGGGCGGCCTGATAGACGGCGGCCACATCCTCCTTGCCCATGATGATGGCGCCCAGACCCGTCACCCGGGCATCACCGCAGTTGAGGACGACGACCTCGGGTTGGTGCCGGTGCAGCGCTTGTTCAACCTGGGCATTCCAGACGGTGTCGCCGGCCAGATAGAGGGTCTTTTCGGCGGGATGGGAGAAGACCACTCCGCTGACCTCGCCAAGGCGATCCCCCAGCAGGGCCATGATGGTATCGCTGCCGTGTCGGCCTTCCGTCTGTTGCAGGCGGATGCCGGCGAACTCGCCGACCTCGCCCAGCAGGCGCACATCCTCGAAGCCGCATCCCCTCATGGTGTCGGCATCTTTCTGATGCTGCACGAACAGGGGAAGGTGCTTGGGGATCTTCGCTTTCGCGACATCGTCCCAGTGATCCAGATGGTCATGGGTGACGATCACCGCATCCACCTCCAGCAGGGTCGCCATGGGCAGCGGCAGCTCGACCAGGGGGTTGCGAAGATGGCTGTTGGCCATGCCTTCGAAGCCGGGGTAGCTCCCCTTGGGGGCCAGCATGGGGTCGATGAGGAAGCGGGTTCCTGCGTAGTGGATGAGCAGGGTGGCGTTGCGAACCTGGGTAATCTTCATGGCGTGCTCCGGTTTCTCGTTGGGGACACGGCCAGTATGGAGGGATGAGGGACGGATCATGAGTGGCCCGCAGGCCTATTATCGATCTAATCGGGCCATTCTTGATGGCCTGCATTTCTTTTGTTTTTACCCCTTGAAAGCCAAATGCTGGCCCCTATATAGATAACAAGGCCGGAACGCTCGACAGAGGTTTCGACCAGGCGCCCGTCCATCAGGAGGGCAAACAATCCGTTATCGCTCACAAGAGGGTAATACTATGCGTTCTATCGACTTTTCTCCGCTCTATCGTTCTGCCATCGGCTTCGATCGTCTGGCCACTCTCATCGAATCTGCGGCCAGCAATGGCAATGCCGGCTATCCCCCCTACAACATCGAGCAGCTGGGTGACAGCGACTACCGCATCAGCATGGCGGTGGCGGGCTTTACCCAGGAAGAGCTGGAGCTGAGCTTCCAGGAAAATCTGCTGACGGTGAAGGGCAGCAAGCAGGCCGACACCGAGCGCAACTACCTCTACCAAGGCATTGCCGAACGCGGCTTCGAGCGTCGCTTCCAGCTGGCCGACTATGTGCGGGTGAAGGGGGCCGACCTGAAGAACGGTCTGCTGCACATCGACCTGGTGCGCGAAGTGCCCGAGGCGATGAAGCCCCGCAAGATCGAGATCAACGGCTGACAGCCTGACCTCGTTGCATTGCTGATGTTTCCCGGGTGCCGATGGCGGGCCCGTGGAGAGTAAACCCTGTTGCTTTATAGAAGGATAGGATCATGCGTAACCTCGATTTTTCTCATCTCTATTCCAATGCCGTCGGCTTCGAGCGGATGGCCCGCGAGCTGGAAGGCCTGTTCGATCAGAAGACCTCGGCCTACCCCCCGTACAACATCGAAAAGCGGGATCACGACAGCTACCTCATCACGGTTGCCGTGGCCGGTTTCGATCGCAATGAGCTGGAGCTGGAGACCGAAAATGGCACCCTCAAGGTGAAGGGGCGCAAGGTCGCCACCATGGGCGAGCGCCAATTCCTCCATCAGGGGATCGCCGAGCGGGACTTCGAGCTCGCCTTCAAGCTGAGCCAGCACGTGGAAGTGCAGGGGGCCAGGCTGGAGCACGGTCTGCTGACCATAGAGCTGGCCCGGGAGCTGCCGGAAGCGCTCAAGCCCCGTGCCATCCCCATCGGCAAACCCGATCAGCTGGCACTGCCCGGTTAAACAACATCGCTGACCACCTGATAGAAAAGAGGCCTGCATCTGCAGGCCTCTTTTTTTCATGCCGAAGGGGGAATCAACCGGCGTAGAGGGCGTTGATCTCGTTGGCCAGGATGGCGATGCCGCGACGCACCAGATCTTCGCTCTGGGCATAGTTGAGGCGGATGCACTCCTGGCTGTGGCGCCACTCGGGATCGTCGATGCCGGGGAAGAAGTAGTGGCCGGGCACGATCAGCAGGTTCTTCGCCTTCAGTCGCTCATACAGCTCCTGGCAGTGGATCGGCAGGTCTTCGAACCAGAGCCAGAGGAAGAGGGCTCCCTCCGGCTTGTGGATGTGGAAGCGCGGATCCGGAATGGCCTCGCGCAGCAGCTGGACCGCGAAGGTGGCTTTCTGCTGGTAGAAGGGTTTCACCACCTGTTCGCTCAGGGTGATGATGTCACCGCTCTCGATCATCGGAATGGTGATGGCCGGACCCAGGCTGCCCGGCGCCAGATTGATGATGCCGCTCAGGTTGGTGATGGCCCGGATGATCTTCTCGTCGGCGATGACGATGCCGCAACGGGTGCCCGGCAGGCCGAGCTTGGAGAGGCTCATGCAGAGGATGGTGTTGGCGTTCCAGAACGGCTTGGCGTCGCTGAAGATGATGCCGGGGAAGGGCACGCCGTAGGCATTGTCGATGAGCAGCGGGATCCCCTTGTCACGGGCGATCTGATCGAGGTGCTCGATCTCCTCGTCGGTGAGCACGTTGCCGGTGGGGTTGGTCGGCCGGGAGACACAGATCACCCCGATGTCGTCGCCCACCTGCAGGCTCTCGAAATCCACGTGGTATTTGAACTGGCCGTCGGGCAGCTTCTCGATGGTGGGCTTGTAGGCGACGAAATGATCGTCCGAGAGGGCCGAGTCGGCATAGCCGATGTATTCGGGGGCCAGGGGGAACAGCACCTTCTTCTTGCGACCGTCGGCGAACTCGCCGGCCAGCAGGTTGAACAGATAGAAGAAGGCGTTCTGGCTGCCATTGGTCAGGGCGATGTTGCGGGCGGAGATTTCCCAGCCCAGCTCCTTGCTGAGCAGGGTCGCCAGCGCCTTGGTGAACCTGTCTTTGCCCTGGGGGCCATCGTAGTTGGCCATGGCCTTGATCAGTTCGCCGTTGTCGAGCAGGGTGTTGGCCTCGGCCTGAAAGCGTTCCAGCATGGCGGGGATGGGGGCCGGATTGCCGCCTCCCAGCATGATGGCGTCGGGATTCAGCAGCCCTTGATTGAGGTCGTCCATGAGTTGGGTAATACCGGCGTGGCGAGTGAACTTCTCGCCGAACAAGGAGAATTCCATTCGGTGGCAAATCCAGAGTCAGTTAAGGGGGGAGCTAGCACCATAGCTCACTTCAAAAGCGGGTGTCGATCAAAAAAACGGGGCGTTTCACGTGGAACAGGGTTGCCATGATGGAGGTGGTAAAAAAAACCATTTATAGGTTTTAAAATAACCAACATTCGATTCAGGAAGGGGGGTGGCAGCATCAAAAAATCATTTATATCAATAAAATCATGCTGTTATAAATCTGGCACAACTATTGGAATAGTTATGTGGTCATCTCAACCACACCGGAGCACGCCAGATGAAGATCCTGATCGCTACCCTGATTGCCAGCAGCCTGAGCCTGAATGCCATGGCCGCCGAGAACCCCAGACCCGAGCTGGACAGCGCCGCCCTGCAGCAGGAGATGCTGGCCTTGCAGCAGCAGGCCTCCCATGACGTGGTGGCAGAGGCCATCCACAACCTCAAGCCGCTGGCCCTGGAGACCCTGGTGGTGGAGGCGAGTTCGGCCGATGCGACCCACCCCGAGAGTTGAGGTAGCGCAAGGGGGTCTGCCCCGTGTGCTGCCTGAAGAAGGCGATGAAGGCGCTGTCGCTGGCGAACTCCAGCGCAGCGGCCACCCGGCTGATGGGCTCGGCTTCGGCCAGCAGTTCCATGGCCCGCAGCAGTCGCCACTGCTGGCGCCAGGCCTGGTAGCTCATACCGGTCTCCCGCATGAAGATGCGGCCTATGGTCTTGTCACTGGCACCCACCCGCTCAGCCAGCCGGTTGAGCCGATCGGGCAGGGTGTCACCCCGCTTTATCTCCTGCAGCCAGCCGGTCAGACGCCCGTCTGACGGCAGCGGCAACTGCCAGGATTCTCGCGGCGCTTGCGCCAGCTCTTCTTTCAATAATGCCAGTGTGCAGGTTTGCTCTGCTTCCGGCTTGTCCCAGGGCCAGAGCGCCATCCGCTCGATGATCTCCCGCAGCAGCGGGTTGACCGCCAGCACCGCCATCTCGTTTGGCAACTCGGGCTCCGGCTGGAAGTAGAGGGAGCGATAGGCCACAACTCCGCGCATCAACACCCGGTGGGGCAGACCCGCTGGCAACCAGGCCGCTCGCGTCGGCGGCAGCAGGCAGACCTGATCGTCCAGCTCTATGGTCATGCAGCCTGCCTGGGCGAACAGCAGCTGGTGGCGCTGGTGCTGATGGCGGCCGGAGTTGTGCCAGCCGAGGGCGGCGGCAATACCGATGGCGCTGCCGTCGTGCTGGTCCGGATCAAAGGGGTGATCGGGAAGAATAAAGGCCATGTGTCCGATTCTTGCTGTTTATAGTCCGCCTTATTGTAATCGGACAAGTTATCCCTCTCTAGAATGGCGACCTCTTGTGAAGGAGGTGTGTCATGAACAACAGGTTGCCACCGCGCTGGCTGGTGGTCGGATTGATGATGTTTCCCCAGATAGTGGAGACCATCTACAGCCCGGTGCTGACCCATATCGCCACTGAGTTTCGGGTGAGCGAGGGGCAGGCGTCCCAGACCCTGTCGGTCTATTTTCTGGCGTTTGCGGCGGGCGTGGTCTGCTGGGGCAGGTTGTGCGATCTCATCGGGCGGCGTCCCGCCATGCTGGCGGGGCTGCTGACCTATGGCGCCGGCACCCTGCTGGCGTTGCTGGCCACTCAATTTGAAACCCTGCTGCTGGCCCGGGTCATCGCGGCCTTCGGCGCCGCCGTGGGTTCCGTGGTGACCCAGACCATGCTGCGCGACAGCTATCAGGGCAGCGATCTGGCGCGGGTCTTTTCGGTGATGGGCATCGCGCTCTCCCTGAGCCCGGTGCTGGGGCTGGTGAGCGGTGGCCTGCTGGCTGATGGCTTGGGTTATCTCGGGGTATTCGGCGCCCTGCTGGTATTGGCAGTTGGATTGCTGCTGGTCACTTGCTGGCAACTGCCGGAAACCCGCCCGGCCATCACCCAGAGGGTCGCACTCTGGCCGCTGGCCTGCCGGATGGTGCGTGATACCGGCTTGTGGCGCAGCGCCGCCCTGGTGGCGCTGTTCAACACCATGCTGTTCGGCTACTACAGCCTGGCGCCGTTTCTGTTTGCCGGTCTGGGGCTGAGCGCGGGGGAATTTGGTTACTCCGGCATCGTGCTGGCGCTGGCGACCCTGGGGGGCAGCCTGCTCAACAAGTGCCTGCTGGGCCGTGGCTGGTCGCCTGCCTCGCTGATCCGGCTCGCCGCCGTGCTGGCGTCGGGTTCGAGTTGGCTGGTGTGGGCCAGTCAGGCATCGCTCTGGTTTCTGCTGCCCATGACGGGAGTGGTGGTGGCGTTCGGGCTGGCTATCCCCAATGTGCTGAGCCAGGCGCTGCTGGCCTATCGGGAGGTGGCGGGCAGTGCCGGGGCCCTGTTCGGGCTCGGTTACTACCTGCTGCTCAGCCTGGGGTTGGCGGTTGCAGCCAGCTTGCAGGATCTCGGGCTGCTGCTCGGTGGTTGCGGTCTGCTGGCCTTGTGCTGCGGTTGGCGTCGTTCCACGTGAAACATCAGCTGCCGATAAAACGGTAGCCGATGCCGGCTTCAGTTTCGATCAGGGTGGGTTGCTGGGGGTTATCTCCCAGCTTCTTGCGCAGGCTGGCGATGACGATGCGCAGGTAGTGGGTATCTTCCTTGTGGCTCGGTCCCCAGATGTCGATGAGCAGCTGGGTCTGTTGTACCAGCTTGCCGGGGTGGCACACCAGCGCCTGCAACAGGGCGAACTCCTTGCGGGAGAGGGGGATCTCCTCGCCCTGCAGGGTGACTTTGTGGCTGCTGCTGTCCAGGGTCAGGCCACACTGGGGGAAGTGTCGACACTCGCCGCTGGTGGCGCCGACTCGCTGGCGCAGCAGCACCCGGATACGGGCCATCATCTCCCCGACGCCGAACGGCTTGCTCATGTAGTCGTTGGCCCCCGCATCCAGCAGCCGCACCTTCTCCTGCTCGGAGTCCCGCGCCGAGAGCACCAGCACGGGATTGGCGTGGTGCTCGCGGATGGCGTGCAGGATTTGGATGCCATCACCGTCCGGCAGGCCCAGATCCAGGATCACCAGGTCGGGGTTGAGGTGGCGATACTGCGCCATCCCCTCGGTGACGCCGACCGCCTCACTCACCTGATGTCCTTCGGCGATCAGGCTGATCCGCAAAAAACGGCGGATGGCCGCCTCGTCGTCGATGACCAGTATGTGAGCCATTCAGCCTCCCGTTTGCTGATTGAAAAGGGCGGCGACCATCAGGCCGCCGGTGCGTTGAGGGCCAGCGGCAGGGAGATGCGCATGCAGGTGCCGTTGCCGTTGGGGCCGGCGAATGCCCAGATGCGGCCGCCGTGGACCTCTATCATAGCGCGGGAAATGGCGAGGCCAAGCCCGGTGCCGCGGCTGCCGCAGTCGCCGACCGGCTGGGTGTAGAACAGATTGAAGATCTTGTCCCGATCCGACTCGGCGATGCCGACACCGATATCGATGATGTCGATGATGAGGTCGGGATCCGCCAGCATCACCTTGAACTCGATGGGGGTGCCGGCCGGTGAGTAGCGGGAGGCGTTGTCGAGGATGTTGACCAGCACCTGCTCGATCAGGGCGCCGTGCACATAGAGCCGGGGGATCTGCTGATCGAAGTGCACCAGCAGCTTGTGCTGGCGCCAGGAGGAGTCGAGCCGGCGGCGGGCGCTCTCCACCAGGTCCGCCAGGTCGACCCAGTCCCGTTTCAACTGGAAGTCCGGTGAACCGATGCGGGTCATGTCCAGCAGGTTTTGCACATAGCCGTGCAGGCGGCGCGCCTCGTCCTGCACCGAGTGCAGCAGTTCGATGCGGTCCTCCGCACTTATCCGGTCCCCGTATTCCAGCAGGGTGCTGCCGGCCCCCATGATGGTGGCCAGCGGCGTCTTCAGGTCGTGGGAGACCGAGGAGAGCAGGGCGGCGCGCATCCGGTCGGTCTCCGCCTGCAACTGGCTGTCCGCCAGCCG
>NZ_CAWMFQ010000046.1:12411-19577 GCF_963866995.1 Aeromonas sp. ZOR0002
GCGGCGCGGATATCGGTGAGCAGGGCCTGCAGCTGGTGCTCGGCGGCGGAGGTGAGCGGGCTGGCCAGCCGGATGCCCAGCACCAGGTCATCGCCGAGGTGATGATACTGAGCCTCGGCGGCGTTGAGGGTGGCGGTATGGGCACCAGCGCTCTGCTTCTGGGCCAGGCACCAGTCAATGGCGGCCTTGTCTGTCTGGCCCGGCCCGGTCTGGGTGTCACCGGCCCGGTACTGGTAATCCCCATCGAGCGCGAATACGGGCTGCCCAAGGGCGAGGGCGATGGCCTGGGTTCCCTGTCTCAGCACGTCTACCGGGCTGCTGGCGGTGGCCAGTCCCTGGCTCAGGGAGAGCAGGGCGTTACCCAGCTGCTGGGTCTCGCGCAGACTGACCAGTTGCTGACGCTGGCGGGAGGCGAGGCGCCCGGCCGCGATGCCGACGATGAGCAGCACGAACAGGGTGAGCAGGTCGCTGTGGCTGGCCACGCTCAGGGAGAAGTAGGGGAAGGTGAACAGCAGATTGTGGCCGACGAATCCCAGCACGGCGGCCAGGATGGCGGGGACCAGGCTGGTGGTGAGCGCGGTGGCCAGTACCCCCAGCACGAACAGCATGGGTAGGGAGGCGGGGGGCAGCCAGTGGGAGAGGGCCCAGACCGCGGCTGAGGTCCCCCCCATGATGGCCACCGCGAGCAGGCTCTGGCGAAGCTCACCCGGGCCTGCCGTTGGCAGGGTCAGACCGGGCTTGCGCTTCTCGGTATCCACCAGCGTGATCTCGAATCCCTGCGCCTGTTTGAGCAGGTGCTGTACCAGGGATCGACGCCAGGGCGGGTTGCGGGATTTGCCGAGCAGCAATTGGGAGACCTGCTGCTGTTCGGCGGTCTCCAGCAGGGCATCGGCCACGGCCGGGCTGGAGAGGGTCAGCACCCTGGCCCCCAGCTGGGAGGCGAGGGCCAGCGCCTGCTCCAGCTCGGGGGAGCGTTGCCCCTTGCTGTCGATGTGCACCACCAGCCAGGGCAGTTGCCTGCGCTGGGCGAAGCGGTGGCCGTAACGCACCAGGGCGGCGCCGTGCTCATCCCCGATGCAGACCATCAGCTTGCCCCGCAGCGGCAGTGTGGTCTTGCCAGCCGCCTGCCACTGCAACTGCAGGTCTCCCTCCACGTGGCTGGCGGCGGTCTGCATCGCCAGCTCCCGCAGAGCGGTCAGGTTGTTGAGAGAGAAAAAAGACTGCAGGGCGGCCTTGGCCTGGTGGGGCACATAGACCTTGCCCTCCTTGAGGCGGCCGAGCAGCTCCTTGGGGGGGAGGTCGATCAGCACCAGGCTGTCAGCCTCCAGCAGCACCTGATCCGGCAGGGTCTCCTTGACCCTGACCCCGGTCAGCTGCCACACCAGATCGTTGAGGCTCTCCAGATGCTGCACGTTGAGGGTGGTGTAGACGTCGATGCCGGCGCCCAGCAACTCCTCCACATCCTGCCAGCGCTTCTCGTGGCGGCTGCCGGGGGCGTTGCTGTGGGCCAGCTCGTCCACCACGGCAATGGCGGGCTTTCGCGCCAGCAGACCGTCCAGATCCATCTCCTCCAGCCGCTGCTGGCGGTGCAGGTGCAGTGTGCGCGGCAGGATGGCGAGTTTGTCGAGCAGGGCCAGGGTCTCCTGGCGGCCGTGGGTTTCCACCACTCCGATCAGGATGTCGACTCCCTCCCTGGCCTGCTCCCGCACCGCCTGCAGCATGGCGTAGGTCTTGCCGACGCCGGGGGCCGCGCCGAGAAACACCTTCAGCTTGCCCCTGTGCTCCTGCTCCAGGCTCGCCAGCAGGGCGTCTGCCCTCACTTCATCACGCATCCCCGTGCTCCCGTTGCATCGGCCGAACTGCGGCCGTGACCTCATTGCTCATGCTTGTCCCCGTTGTCGAAAGGGAGCCTTCCCGAACGGCAAGGAGCGCCCTCAGGCGCCCTTTTGATGATCGAGTTGCAGGTTCAACTGGAGAATGTTGACCACCTGCGGGCCAAGGATACCAGCTTGTGCCGCCGACTTGACCTGCTCCGTCAACTGAACGGGATCCAGCCCCCGTTGCCCGGCGACCCTATCCACCTGGGCCAGCGCTGCATCGAGGGGCAGATGGGGATCGAGGCCGGAGGCGGAGCGGGTCAGCAGGGCGGGGACCCTGGCTTCCGGCTGCGCCCTGGCCGCAGCGGCGGCAAACTCGGCCCGTAGCGGCGAGCTCATCCCCAGGTTGCTTCCGCCGCCACCTATGGTGGCGAAATCGCTGGCGGAGGGGCGGGAGTGGAAGTAGTCGGCCCGCTCGAATTTCTGGGCTAGCAGGGCGCTGCCGACCACTTGCTGCTTGGCGTTGGTGAGCAGGCTGCCGTTGGCCTGCCAGGGGAAGAGCAGCTGGGCCAGCCCGGTGACGGCCAGCGGATATGCCACCCCCAGCAGCAGGGTCAGGGTCAGCAGGGTTCTGATTGCTATCATGATTTTTTGCTCCAAAAGATTGATGGGGTACAAGCCAGGCCTGCACCCCGCTATGTAGTCACACTAGGCCCAGGCCGGTGATGACCAGGTCGATCAACTTGATGCCGATGAAGGGCACTATCAGGCCGCCGACGCCGTAGATCAGCAGGTTGCGGCGCAGCAGGCTGGCCGCCGTTCCCTTCAGGCTGACCCCGCGCAGGGCCAGCGGCACCAGCGCGACGATGATCAGGGCGTTGAAGATGATGGCCGACAGGATGGCGCTCTCCGGACTGCCCAGCTGCATCAGGTTCAGCGCCCCCAGCTGCGGATAGGCGGCGATAAACAGGGCCGGCAGGATGGCGAAGTACTTGGCCACGTCGTTGGCGATGGAGAAGGTGGTCAGGGCGCCGCGGGTCACCAGCAGCTGCTTGCCCACCAGCACCACGTCCAGCAGCTTGGTGGGGTTGGAGTCGAGATCCACCAGGTTGCCCGCCTCCTTGGCGGCCTGAGTCCCCTCGTTCATGGCCAGCCCCACGTCGGCCTGGGCCAGGGCTGGTGCGTCGTTGGCGCCGTCCCCGCACATGGCGACCAGCCGGCCGTCGGCCTGCTCCTGACGGATGTAGGCCAGCTTCTTCTCCGGCGTCGCCTCGGCGATGAAGTCATCCACCCCGGCCTCGGCGGCGATGGCGGCGGCGGTCAGCGGGTTGTCACCGGTGATCATCACGGTGCGGATCCCCATGTGGCGCAGGATCTGGAAGCGGGCCTTGATGCCCGGCTTGATGATGTCCTTGAGGAACACTACCCCCAGCAGCTTCTCGTGGGTGCAGACCAGCAGCGGGGTACCCCCCTGGCGGGCAATGTTGTCCACCGATTTGAGAATGAGCTCGGGCACCGCCTTGCGATCGAGGGAGAGGTAGCGCAGCACAGCGTCCACCGCCCCCTTGCGATAGTGATGGCCGTTGCGATCCAGCCCGCTCAGCCGGGTCTCGGCGCTGAAGGGGATGATGATGTCGCTCTCCAGTTGGCTCGGTCTGGTGTGGCTCTTGCCCGCCAGGGTCAGGATGGATTTGCCTTCCGGCGTGTTGTCACCGAGCGAGGCCAGCATGGCGGCCTGAGCCAGCAGGGAGGGATCCACGCCGGGGGCCGGGATCAGCTCGTCCGCCATCCGGTTGCCGAAGGTGATGGTGCCGGTCTTGTCCAGCAGCAGGGTACGCACGTCGCCGGCGGCTTCCACCGCCCGGCCCGACTTGGCGATCACGTTGAGCTTCACCAGCCGGTCCATGCCGGCGATGCCGATGGCGGAGAGCAGGCCGCCGATGGTGGTCGGGATCAGGGTGATGAACAGCGCCAGCAGATAGAGCCGGGGCACCTGGGTGCCGTTGTAGTCGAGGAACCAGGGCAGGGTGGCCACCACCAGCAGGAAGATCAGGGTCAGCCCTACCAGCAGGGCGTCCAGCGCCATCTCGTTGGGGGTCTTCTGCCGCTTGGCCCCTTCCACCAGGGCAATCATGCGATCCAGGGTACTTTCGCCCGGGTTGTTGGTGATACGCACCCAGATCTCGTCGGAAACGACGGTGGTGTTGCCGGTCACGCCGCTGCGGTCGGTGCCGGACTCGCGGATGACGGGGGCGGATTCGCCGGTGATGGCCGCCTCGTTGACCGAGGCGATGCCGGCGACCACTTCGCCGTCGGCCGGGATCATCTCGCCGCTGCGCACCAGCACCAGATCGCCCTTGAGCAGGCTGGTGGCCGGTACCCACTCGCCCTTGTCATCCTGCGGGCTGGTGACTCGACGTGCCTTGAGCTGGCTCATGCCGGCCTTCAGGCTGTCGGCCCGCGCCTTGCCGCGCCCCTCGGCCAGGGTTTCGGCGAAGTTGGCAAACCAGAGGGTGAGCCAGAGCCAGGCGGTCAGCTGCCAGGCCAGCGAAGGAGCGACGCCGGAGAGCGGTTGCCCCAGCAGCGACTCCAGGGTCGCCATCACGGCCGCCAGCCAGAGGGTGAACAGGATGGGGCTGCCGAGCAGCGCCCTGGGATTGAAGCGATAGAGGGCTTCCACCATGGCCTGCAGGATCTGTGATTTCTGTTTCTTGCCCTTCACCGGAATGGTGTCGGTGCTCATTGAAGCGGACTTGCTCATTGGAAAGCTCCCTGCATCGAATAGTTGGTCACGCAGATCAATCGGGTGTGCAGCATCAGAAGGCACCTCCCAGCAGGCTCAGGTGTTCCGCCACCGGGCCCAACGCCAGCACCGGCAGGAAGGAGAGCCCCCCCATCAGCAGCACGGTGACGATCAGCAGAGTGATGAAGAGCGGGCCGCTGACGGGGAAGTCCCCTTCGCTCGTCTCCTGGCGCGGGGCACGGGCCAGCTGGCCGGCGATGGCCAGTACCGGAATGATGTAGCCGAAGCGGCCGAGCAGCATGGCCAGCCCGATGGCGATGCACTGCCAGCTGTCGGCTGCGGCAAAGCCGGCGAAGGCGGAGCCGTTGTTGCCGGCGGCCGAGGCGTAGGCATAGATCAGTCGTGACAAGCCATGGGGGCCATCGTGACCGATGACGGTGGCGGAGTTCGGCATCAGCAGGGTAATGCCGCCGATCACCAATACCCCGATGGGCATCACCAGCATGCTGGCGACCACCCACTTCATCTCGGTGATACCGAGCCGTTTGCCCAGATAGGTGGGGGTGCGCCCCACCATCAGGCCGCACAGGAACACGGTCAGCAGAACGAACAGCATCATGCCGTAGATGCCGGCACCGACGCCGCCGAACACCACTTCACCCAGCAGCATGTTGATCATGCCGACCATGCCGGCGAGCGGGGCGAAGCTGTCGTGCATGGCGTTGACCGAGCCGTTGGAGGCGGCGGTGGTGGCCACTTCCCAGATGCTGGAGAGCACGGGGCCGAAGCGGCTCTCCTTGCCTTCCCAGTTGCCGGCTTCGCTGGTGAGGTGGGCGAGGGCCGGATCCGGCTTCAGCTCCTGGCCGATGGCGAGGCAGAGCCCCAGCACCAGCATGATGGTCATGGCGATGAGGATGGCGCGGCTGTGGGCCAGATCCTTCACGTAGCGCCCCAGGGTGCAGACCATGGCGGCGGCCAGCGTCAGCAGGGCGACCATCTCCAGCCAGTTGGAGAGGGCGGTCGGGTTCTCGAACGGATGGGCCGAGTTGATGCCGAAGAAGCCGCCGCCGTTGGAGCCGAGCTGCTTGATGGCGATCTGGGAGGCGGCCGGGCCGAGCGGCAGCAGCTGCTCCTGCCCTTCCAGAGCGTGGAACGGCAGGTAGGCCGACAGGCTCTGGGGCACCCCCTGCCAGACCAGCAGTAGCGCCAGGATCAGCGCCATCGGCAGCAGCACGTAGAGACAGAAACGCACCAGATCCTGCCAGAAGTTGCCGAGGTGGGTGGTCTGCTGGCGGGCGATGCCGCGAAACAAGGCGATGGCGACGGCGGCGCCGGTGGCGGCGGAGACGAAGTTCTGGGTGGTGAGCCCCACCATCTGGCTGAAGTAGGAGAGGCTGGCTTCGCCGGAGTAGGCCTGCCAGTTGGTGTTGGTCATGAAGCTGACCGCGGTGTTGAAGGCGAGTTGCCAGTTCAGCCCGGGCAGTTGCTGCGGGTTGAGGGGCAGCAGCCCCTGCGCCATCAGGATCAGGAACAGCAGGCCGAAACCGGCGCCGTTGAAAGCCAGCAGGCTGAGGGCGTAGGACTTCCAGTCCTGCTCGCGCCCGTCCGTGCCGCAGCAGGCCAGGGTGGCGCGCTCAAGCGGGGCCAGCCAGCGACTCTTGCCTTCAAACACCCGATACAGGTAGTTGCCAAGCAGAGGCGCCGGCAGCAGCACCAGCAGCACGAACGCGACGGGATAGATGATCTCTTGCCACATATTCGGTTCCTCACTCATGAGTGCGCGCGAGGGCGCGCAGCAGATAGCCCGCGAGGGCGAGGACCAGCAGCAGATATAGCCAATTCATAACGACTCCGTTGAGGTAATTAGCGTCAGGGATCGATGCATATCCGTGTCGATCCCATAGGTCTCATTGACGCTGAAAGGGTATGTAGAACGGGCGTAAAGGCGCCATAAAGCCCAATTTGGCTGGCGTAAAATCGGCGTAAAGAAGGCGGGTTTTGTTGGCTGGTGGACGGGCAAGGCACAAAAAACCCGGCCTGGGCCGGGTTTGGTAGCAAGTGGCGGAAGCTGACCCGATGGTGATGAGGTCAGCTTCAACCCCGCTTATCGCATGGTCACAAACTCTTCCGCGCTGGTCGGATGGTGAGTGGAAACACAGTTGTAGAAGCTGGTCTGATAATGACAGGCCAGCTTCAACCCCGCTTATCGCATGGTCACAAACTCTTCCGCACTGGTTGGATGAATGGCGACGCAGTTGTCGAAGTCCGCCTTGGTGGCGCCCATCTTCATGGCGACGCCGAAGCCCTGCAGGATCTCGTCCATGGCGAAGCCGATGCCGTGCAGGCCGACCACCTTCTCTTCCGGCCCGACGCAGACCAGTTTCATCCGGGTGGGCTGGCGATGCTGGGTCAGGGCCGAGTACATGGCGGTGAACTGGCTGCGGTAGACCTTCACCTGATCTTCCCCGTATTCGGCGACGGCTTCCGGCTCGGTCAGGCCGATGGTGCCGATGGGCGGGTGGCTGAACACCACGGTCGGCACCAGATCGTAGTTGAGGTGCTCGCCCGGCTTGTTGTTGAACAGCCGCTCCGAGAGGCGGCGGCCT
>NZ_CAWMFQ010000047.1:0-5607 GCF_963866995.1 Aeromonas sp. ZOR0002
CGGCAACGTATCGAGGGTTCGAATCCCTCCCTCACCGCCAAACAGTAAACCCCGACCTTGATGGTTGGGGTTTTTCTTTTGCGTCAGTAACTTGCTGGTTTTAGTGGTGTTTCGTTCACACTTCGCCCCCTGTCACTTTGTCAGGAGGGCCAGAAAGGTGGTACAAAATGGCCATTATGCCGAACCCCAAAAAAGACCCGAAGACGGGGGTCTACAAGATCCGTCAAGTCATCCCGCCAGCACTTCGCCCCTTCGTTGAAGGCAATAAGGGCGAGCTTAAGCGTTCCCTAGACACCAAAGACCCGCAGGAAGCCAAGTCCAGAGCATTTCTGGTTCAGAAAGAGTTTCACGCTATCTTGGCAAATGCACGGAGCCTCAAGGCACAGCAGGAGAGCAAGGTAGCCCTCACCTTCTCCCAAATCCGCAGCTTCGCCGAAGCTTGGCGTGAACGAGAAGAATTACGCTTGGGAGACCCCGACATCCTTGCTCGCTATGTACTTTGTGAGTATGAGGATGACTCGGCCGCCCGGCACTTCAGCTCACACGGGGAGTTTTATGGGGATGCGTTAAGCTCGATTAACCCCAAGCGTCTATGTGCGGCTATGCGTGAGTTTGCACAGGAATGCTTAGCTCTGGCTCAGGTTGAGCTGGCTTCTGATGACCCCCTTTATACTAAGCTGTGCATGCTACTAGCCGATCATTGTGTATCGATCTGCAAGTCCTCCTTCAAGAACATCCAGCATCAGATAGACGAAAGGCCCAAGAGCTTACCCATCGCCCCTCTTTTCCCCTCAGCGACAGGTACGACAGCCCCCTCTGAACCAGATGCCCTCCGCCTCAGTGCATTTTTCAAGAAGCTGGCCGATGAGCAGGGCAAGGTTAACCCCAAGGGGGCTAAGACGTGGCGACGTGAGCGGGAGTCAGTTGTCCGCCGGTTTATCGAGGCGTTCGGCGATCTACCACTCAACCGTATCACCAAGCCGCTGTGTATCGAGTTCCGTAACTTGCTCATATTGACCCCTTATCGGCCCAATCAAGAGATTGAGCAACTGCCTTTCAGAGAACAGGTTGCCAAGGCTCAGTAGGAGGGCTTGCCGACCATCTCCTTGGCACGGGTGAAGGGGATCATCCGTCTGCTTTCCGGCATACTGGAGCGGGCACATGGGGATGCCCTGATCCCCGACAATCCCTGCCATGGGGTCAAGATCGAAGTGCCTAAAGCGACCCGTGACCGGGCTCCCGAGTTTAGCGATGCCGAGATGAATACCCTGTTTGGTAGCGGCCTGTTTACCGGCAACATCCGCCCGCAACGAGCCCAATTTGGCGAGGCGATCTACTGGGTACCCGTGCTGCTGGCCTATACCGGGGCTCGTTCGGAGGAGGTCTGCCAACTGTTCCGGCGTGATGTCGAGCAGAAAAACGGTCAATGGGTCATCCATATCCGAGACTGGGACGAATCACAGTCGGTCAAGACTGGAAAAGAGAGGGAGGTGCCGCTCCATCCACATCTGTTGGAGCTTGGCTTTGAACGTTTCTTGGCGAGCCGAAGCGCAGCAGGCCCGTTGTTCCCCGAGTTGGTCCCAAGCCAGTCTGGTGGGCGCTACAGCGTCGATTTGGGCAAGTGGCTCAGGAAGCAGATCAGTCAGATCTTGGAACTCAAGGCGGGCTCCATCTCCCCGATACACGCCTTCCGGCATACCTTCATTACCCACATGCGGGAGTTGGGTATCCGGGAAGATTTGCAAAACGCCATCACCGGCCACTCGCAAGGCTCCAACGTGGGCAGACGTTACGGCTCGTTCAGACAGTTACATGAGGCCATCTGCCAGATGCCCCGATGGCCGGTGCCTGTATGGCAGCCCCTTGGTGTCATTGAAGGCTCCGTAGCAGCAGCGGAGGTGCAATCATGAAGCTGACACTAGACAACCTACTACAAGAGCCGGGACGGAATGACTTGCTGTGTCCTTACCGTGTGCTGGACCTCGTCCCCGGATTTGATGGCGAGCATGAGCAATACATACAGCAGGCGTTCCTTAACCTCATTGACATTCCTGAACTTGATTGGCTAGAGATCCCGAAACCCGATGATGGACTTGGTTCATGGACGCCTCAGCAGGCCCTCGCGATCCTGACCTATGGCCCTCGTTCTCATCTCAACGTCGAGCTGATCGTGGAGCTTGAACGCGTTACAGGTGAATCTCTCCCCCGCATGGAAGGAATGAGCCGGTTCGAGGCAGCCTTCTACCTCATCTATTTGCTGCCTCTGCTTAACGAGTTCAGGCAGCGTGACGTCTGGACGACGGTTCAGCCCCAATACGTTTGTGAGCCCTATCGGGTCGATTTCTCGGTTGGCCTGAGTGGCTTCAGGCCAGACTCTTCGAGTTTCCGAGCCATGGGGGGGTGGGAACAGTACCTGATTGAGTTTGATGAAGCCTATCACCAAGAGCCAGCCAACCGCTTGCGTGATCAGCAACGAGATATACATATCGAGCAGGCTACCGGCCTGAAGCCAATCCGGGTGCGTCATGAGGAGCAGGAAGTCTGGGCCGCAATCTGCCGTATTGAACAGGAAATCATCAGTGTCGAAGAGTACCTGCAACGGCTTCTGAAACTGATGGTCTGGCGACGGGGGGAAAAGTACATCGACATCACTCGAAAGTCTGCCCAGCTTGGTTATACCTGTGACGCAGCCGGATATCTGCTCTATTCGGTGCAGCCACTACGCGACCTGAAGCGGATTGCCAAACGGCTAGGGTTGCGGGTTAAGGCAAAGCACACCGGCAAACAGGCATTCTATCGCTTCTATCTCTGATAGTTAGTGCCGCTTGGTGTGTCAGTGGCACACACATTGTTCAACATGTGTGTGGCTCCATTCGGGGTCGCACACATGAAGGAATGTAGAGAGCAAGAGGGATTCGTCATCTGTGTGTCTACTGTGTCGGTGTTCCAGGCCGTAGTTCACACCTATTTCTTTTACTAGTACGACCCGAGACGGGAGCTTACCAGCCACCCGAAGGAGAGATTCCGAGAAGATAGCAACGATCCCGCCTCGTTGGCGGCCCTGAAAAAACAATCCCAAACCCCACCAGCACAAGGAAAACGAGCAGGCAACATACAGACCCAACGCCGGTATAAGCCAGATAGAGATCAGCACCATAGGAGAACCCCATGGAATACATCACATCTGGCCCCTTGTCGGGAGCCATCCAGCAAGGAGAAGACGTATGAATGAGCAGCAAGGAAACCCGTTACTGAAAGCGTTGGAGGCGGCACTGCTGGCAGCCTTGGGCGTCCTCATCAAGGAGGCCGTCAACTCGATGCAGACACCGCCGCCCCCGCCGAAGGAGCCGGACGCTCAATAGACCATGCCCGTGTGACAGACCGGAAGCCCCCCGGCAACCCCTGTCACACGGGTTGGTTTTCGAGTTTTGACACGTTTTTCTTGCAGGGTCTTGAGCCTATTGGGAGGCCATCATGGCAATCATCGGGTATGCCCGTGTCTCGACCACGGGGCAATCGCTGGAGCAGCAACTGACAGCTCTGGCGGGGTGCGAAAAAATCTTTAACGAGAAGGTCAGCGGTAGCAAGACGGATAGGCCGCAACTACAGGCAATGCTCGAATTCGTCCGCTCTGGAGACGTGCTAAAAGTGACAAAACTGGATCGACTCGCTCGAAACACCCGTCACTTGCTGGAGATCACAGACCAGCTACACGCCAAAGGGGTAACATTGCAGATCCAAAATCTGGGCATCGACACGGCAACGCCAACGGGCAAGCTGATGCTGACCATGATCGGGGCCATTGCCACGTTCGAGCGGGAAATCATGCTGGAGCGTCAGGCGGAAGGGATCGCCTTGGCGAAGACAAAAGGGGTTTACAAGGGTCGCAAGCCGACTGCGATGGAGAAGCGGGATGAGGTGCTGCAACTGCTCTCGCAAGGCCTTACAAAGGCGTCAGTAGCAAAACAGCTGGGGATCAGCGTGTCGAGCGTACATCGGATTGCAGTCACAACTTGACTGTGAGATTTTTCGATATAATGTGTGAATAAACGCAGGAAAAGCTATTACTTCGTTCTAATCAGGGAGGATTATATGGGCGTCGTATTAATTATTGCTTTAGTACTCGCATGGCCGACAAATGGACTTTCTCTAATCGCAATACCAGCGTTTGCTATGATTCGAGGCTATGCCCGAGGAAAGGTAGGAAAAACTAGAGATGCTTATTTGACTGCCGAGCAAAAAGCAATGACGGCAATCCAGCAAAGCAATTTCAAAATGCCATCATGGTTGAATAATTCAGTTCTCCAGAAACAGTTAATGATTGAATGTAAAAAGGCCGCATTAGATGCAGGTATGACAAATGATGAAGTTCAATACTGGTTTTCACAGGGCGATGTTTTGGGTTCAATATTAACGGCAGTCGCGTGCTTTGAGAAAGAAGGCTTTGGAAAATCGGAGCAAATTGTGGGTGCCAGCGATGTCACAAAGAATCTTGCTCGAGAATGGCTAATGCAAAAAAATGTAGAAGCGAAACCTGTACATGCTGAGCCAGAGCGGATAATTTCGGCTCATACTGAAGAAAAACGTATTAATGGTTATGAAGGTAGTGTTAGTGACTATGAAAAAGGACGCAAGTTATTTGAAGCTGGTGTAGCCCTAGCCGAACAATACAGATGCCAGGAAGCCATTGATTATTATACCCGTTCTATCAAAATCTGTAATAACCCAGCACCCTACATTAATAGGGCCAACTTATTTAGTAAAAAAATAAGACACTATGAGGCAATGCAAGACCTATTGGAAGCACAACGTCTCGATCTAGAGCAAGGGAATGAATTCTCGTTGGAAATTACTCGTGAATTGGCATTTGAGTATATGCTAACTCAAAATTATCGAAATGGTGTTCGAGAAACACTAGCTGAACCAACTGGTGAGAATAGTCAAGATATAGCCGATCACATCATACATAAATCATTTGGATTTCATCCTTACTCATGGGAAGTCAACCCCTCCAACCTCAAGATACTTGAGTTTCATTTCTTTAATGAAATTGATAACTTCATTAAATTTGAGCAAGTAGATAAATACGAGGATATTAAACAGTGGATAGATGGTTTCTCAAATGAGTTCATAGCAATGAAAGTGAACGCATGCCCTGACATCAAGGCATATCAAGAGGCGGAAATAAAACTACATACATTCTTATGTTCCTATTCTGAAGAGCATATGCTGCAAATTAGAAGAAGTATACTTCATCGTATTCATTGCGGCCTCATGGCTCGAGATTTTGGAGAGGATTATATGAGCCTAGGTTCGGAATGTTGGGGAGTAACAAAAGAAGCGGAGGAGTTTCTTGCAACTCAGTAAGTGAGATTCTGCATGAATAAAACTAATTTATGACAACATCATGCACCAACTCTAATCAAAGAAGATTGACAATTCAGCATGTCCATGAAAACCTATGAATGCGTTGTGCAGATGGTACAAACCAGTGGTACAACAGCTAAGAATCCAAGGTGCATCACTGTAATGAAATCAGTGAGTTACTGAATGTTAGTGAGAATCGAGGGTTCGAATCCCTCCCTCACCGCCAAATAAAACAAAAGG
>NZ_CAWMFQ010000048.1:0-5294 GCF_963866995.1 Aeromonas sp. ZOR0002
GTGGTAGCCGCAGACCGCGACCCGCTCTTGCCCTGTGACGGCGCGAGAGAGGCGGATGCAGGCGGAGGTGGCATCGGTGCCGTTCTTGCCAAAGCGCACCATCTCGGCGCAAGGGATTAGCTCGATCAGCTGTTCCGCCACCTCGGTTTCCAGCCGATGGGGAAGGGAGAAGATGGAGCCCAGGTTGAGCTGCTCCAGCACGGCCTGGTTCACCTCCGGATCGCAGTAACCCAGGCTGATGGCGAGCAGGCCGCTGGCAAAGTCGAGATACTCGTTGCCATCCACGTCCCACACTCTGGCACCCTGGCCGCGCTCGATAAAGAGCGGGGCGGCGCCGTAGGGGAAGCAGAGCCGGCTCTTGGAGAAGGTCTGGGACCCTAAGGGAATGCTCTGCTCGGCCCGGGCTGAGAGGGTCAGTGAATGCTGATACCGTGAGGTCATGAGTGGTTCTCCTTGGCCAGCGATCGCGCCAGCCCCTCATTGCGTTGATGTTGAGTGTTCAGGGTCGCCAACTGCGGCTCACGAGCCAGCAGGGCGAGAATGTCGTCGGTGGCAAAGGCCGGGTTTGACGGGTAGAGGCGCTGATATATCTGCTCGACCAGGGCGAAGTCGGCGGGTTCGTCCACCGTCCAGCGCAGGTGGGCTAGGCTGGGGGTGCGGCTAAGTGCCCCTATCTTGAACTGATCCGCATGCTGGCGGATGTAGTAGGTGACGTGCTCGCGCTGGGTCGGGGTGTGGGCGTACTCGGCCAGCAGCGCCAGGGTGGCGACGCTCATGATCTCCGCGTCCAGCCCATCAGGGTAGCTGGGATCCCAGCAGTTGCTGCTGTAGTCGTAGCCGCCGGCCAGATGCAGCTCGATCAGCTCGTCGATGAGGGCGGGATCCGCGAGGGGGCAGTCGCCGGTGAGCCTGACAATCTGGCTGGGGCCAAAGGGTTGCGCCGCCAGATGAAAGCGTTGCAGCACGTCGTCCAGCGGGCCACGGAAACAGGGCACGTCCAGCTCGGCGCAAAGCGCCGCTATGGCCAGATCGTCGGCCTGGTCACTGGTGGCAACCACCAGCTGATCCAGCCTGGTCGAGCGTTGGAGTCGCTCTATCTGGCGGGCGAGCATGGGCTCGCCGAGCAGAGGCTTGAGCACCTTGCCAGGCAGTCGGCTGGAGTTGGCTCTGGCCTGCAGGATCCCGAGGATCATGATGTTCTCCACATGGCAGGGTTGATGAGGGCCGGCTCGTCGCAGGCGAGGGCGGCCAGCTCGTCGTCATGGCACGGATGCAGATGGGCATAGGTCGAGGCGATGGCCGCCAGCTCATGGGCATGACAGACCCCCACCACGAAGCGGCTGACCTGGGGCAGGGCCGGGAGCAGAGAGAGCGCCTTGTGGAGCGGGGAGAGATGGGGATGCCACTCATCCAGCCGCGCCAGTGGTTCACCGAAGGTGTCGAAATACGCGGGACGAAGCTCCGGTTGCATCAGCAGCAGGCCTTGCAAGAAGAGGGTGCGCACATGGATCTCACACCCCTGAGCCTGCAGCCGGTCGAGCCAGCCTGAGCGCAGGAAGCGTTGATCGAGCAGGTTGGCGGGGAGTTGCACCAGCTCCAGCGGATAACCCTGCTCGAGCCAGAGTGCCAGCTCCTCGGGGGAGTAGACGGAGGCCCCCACCTTGCCCACCTTGCCCTGTCGCTGCAGCTCTGCCAACTGCTCGAACAGGGCAGGGCTGGCATCCTGGCTGCGGTGCAGCAACAGGCCGTCCAGCCTGGTGCGTGCCAGCCGTTGCAGGCTGCCTGCCACCGAGGTGGCGATCTCTACGGCCTGGATGCCGGGGGCCAGCTTGTTGATCAGCTGGAAGTCGGCGGTATTGTACATCCCGAGCCTCGCCTCGGCCTTGCCGTAGGCCTGGGCCGTGTCCAGGGTATCCACCCCCAGTTTGCGGGCCAGAGCCAGAATGGCGTCGAGCTCCTGATCCTGCACTTCGCCTGCGCGGTTGCTGATGCCGTAATCGAGCCCGAACTGGACCGTACCCAGTGCTAGGCGCATAGCACCGACTCCAGGGTCTGAACGACCTGATCCTGCTCGGCCAGGGAGAGGCCGGGGAACAGGGGGAGGCTGATGGCTTGTCGATAATAGGCCTGGGCACCGGGATAGTTGGCGGGGTCGTGGCCGAGATCACGGTAATAGGGTTGGGCCGGAATGGGCATGTAGTGCACGTTGACGCCGATACCGGCGTCTCTCAGGCGGGCAAACACCTCATCCCGGTCTTGCACCCGGATCACATAGAGGTGGTAGCCACTGAGTCTGTCATGCCCCTGGTGCAAGGGCTCGACCGGCAGTCGGGTCAGCAGCTCGTCGTAGCGGGCAGCCAACAACCGGCGCCTGTCAATGAACTGCGGCAGGCGGGCGAGCTGGCTGCTTCCCAGCGCCGCCTGGATGTCGGTCAGGCGATAGTTGAAGCCGAGTACCTGCTGCTCGTAGTACCAGCCCCCCGGAGTGTCGACGGTCAACTGCGCCGGATCCCGGGTGATGCCATGGCTGCGATAGAGACGAAGCCTCGCGGCCAGCTCGGCACTGCGAGTCGTGACGGCGCCCCCTTCCCCGGTCGTGATGGGCTTGACCGGATGGAAGCTGAAGACGGTCATGTCGCTGTGGGCACAACTGCCGATGGGCTCTCCCTGATAACGGGCTCCCAGGGCATGGCAGGCATCTTCGATGAGGGACACGCCATATTCTCGGCACAGGGCGCCTATCTCGGCGAGATCGCAGGGCTGGCCCGCGAGATGCACGGCGACCAGGGCCTTCGGCTGACGAGCGCTGCCCTGAACCCGTTGCAGCTTCTCGCGCAGCGCCGTCACGCAGAGGTTGCCGGTTGCGGAGTCCACGTCGACGAAATCCACCTGGGCGCCACAATAGCGGGCACAGTTGGCTGAGGCGACGAAACTGATGGCGGAGACCCAGACCCAATCCTGTTCGCCCAGCGCCAGCGCGGCGCAGGCAAGGTGCAGGGCCGTGGTGCCGTTGCTGCAGGCGATCACGTGGGGAGCCTGGCAGTAGTCGGCCAATCCCTGTTCGAAGGCGGGGACCGCCTCACCCTGGGTGAGGTAGTCCGACTTCAGCACGGCGACGACGGCTTCGATATCTTCATCTGTGATGGATTGGCGTCCATAGGGGATCATTCGGCGAGCACCTGCTGATTCATGACTTTCAATTCCTCTATCGACAGGAAGTGGCGATTATTGAGGGAATTGTATTCAAAGCCGTGCTCGACCCGCACCGCGGTGTCACCCAGGGCATTGACGGCGAAGTCATTATTTCGACTGGTGAAGGTGATGCTGGGAGCGATGACGTAATAGTCGTCAAATTCATAGGTGTGGTAGGAGTCGTCAGCCGGACACATCACCTCGTGCAACTTTTCGCCCGGACGGATACCGATGATCTCCTGGGGCAAGTCCGGCGCCATGGCGCTGGCGAGATCCGTGATGCGTACCGACGGGATCTTCGGAACGAACACTTCCCCCCCTTTCATGCGGGCAAAGTTGGTCAGCACGAACTCGACCCCCTGTTGCAGGGTGAGCCAGAAACGGGTCATCTCGGCATGGGTAATGGGGAGGCTGCTGGCCCCTTCCTTGATCAGGCGATCGAAGAAGGGCACCACAGAGCCCCGGGAGCCGACCACGTTGCCATAACGTACCACGGAGAAAATGGTGGGGTGCTTGCCCGCCATATTATTGGCGGCGACGAACAGCTTGTCGGAGCAGAGTTTGGTGGCGCCATACAGGTTGACCGGATTGGCCGCCTTGTCGGTGGAGAGGGCGATCACCTTCTCGACCCCGTTGTTGAGGGCCGCCTTGATGACGTTTTCCGCACCATGGATGTTGGTCTTGATGCACTCCATGGGGTTGTATTCGGCGGCAGGCACCTGCTTGAGGGCGGCGGCATGCACCACGAAGTCCACGCCGTGCATGGCCATCTCGAGGCGCTCGGCATCCCGTACGTCACCGATGAAATAGCGCATGCAAGGGTGATTGAAACGCTGCTGCATCTCGAACTGCTTGAGTTCATCACGGGAGTAGACGATCAATCGGCTTGGCGTGTAGAGGGAGAGGACAGCCTCGATGAACTTCTTGCCAAAGGAGCCGGTTCCCCCGGTTATCAGGATCGTTTTGCCGTTGAACATGTCATGGTCCCGTTATGAAGTGAGTGTCTGTTAGATTCAAAAGCATATTTTATGCCATAACCAGCGATATGGGAGAGAGCATCGCCGTGACGAAGGCGGTATCAAGGGGTTGACGCGCTGCTCCCGGCTATCGCCTCGCATATCTGCTCCACCGCGTTGAGGGCGCGGGGGGTGAAGCGGTGCAGTTCATCGGCGTTGATAAGGGCGAGCCGCTGGTGTTTGACGGCGTCCAGCATGGGCCACTGCCGCCAGTGATCCAGCACGGAAGGATCCCGGCCGCCAGCCAGGATAAGCCCGGGATTGGCCTTGATCACCTGCTCCAGCCCGACCTGGGGGTAGGCTGCTCCCGTCGTCGCCATGATGTTGCGTCCGCCGCAGAGGGTGATGGCCTGCCCCGGCCAGGTCGAATTATTGACGCTGGTGAGCGGCGGGTACCAGAGCTGATAAAAGACAGACAGGGGCTTGGGCTCGCCGTAGCGCGCAGCCAGGGCGTCGAGCCGGGTCAGATAGGCGCGGGCTTGCTCGTCGGCCCTGGACGTGAGCCCGAGAAGGTGCCCCAGGCTGCGCATCTCGGTAGCCAGGGAGGCAAAGTCGGTGGGCTCCGAGTAGAAGACGGGAATGCCGAGGCGCTCGACCGGGCCCAGCATGCGGGCCTGGGCGGAGCGCCAGGCCACTACCAGATCCGGCTTCTGGGCCAGCAGCGCCTCGAGGTTGATGCTGCGATAGTTGGCCACCCTGGGGAGGTTGGCCACCTCGGCGGGGTAATCGGAGGCATCGTCGGTGGCGACCACGCGATCCCCGGCGCCGATATCGAACAGCAGTTCCGTCAGATGGGGAGTGAGGCTCACGATGCGCTGCGGCGGGGTGGCCATGGCGCACAGTGAGGTGCCCAGCAGGCAGACAAACAGGCCCAGGGCACGAAGGGAAACGCGATCAGCCATGATTGAGCGCCATCAATGTCAGGAGCAGCGAGAGCCCGAGCCAGCCCCAGCCGGTCAGTTGCAGACGCTGCAGCAGGCGCAGGGGCAGGTTGGCATCGGGTTCGCTCCCCTCATCAAATACCGGAAAGCGCACCAGCTGGCTCTGATAGTAGCGGGGGCCGCCGAGTCGGCGGCCCGTCGCCCG
>NZ_CAWMFQ010000049.1:0-5882 GCF_963866995.1 Aeromonas sp. ZOR0002
CGCCCTGGTGCGGGGCAGGCCGCTGCTGCTGCTGGACGAGCCCTTCTCGGCCCTCGATCCGGCCCTGCGGCGGGAGATGCTGGCGGAGGTCGCCCGCCTCGCCTGCGAGCAGGGCATCACCGTGCTGATGGTCTCTCACAACCCGGAGGATGCCCAGCTCATCGCCGATCAGGTGCTCTTCATCGACGCGGGACGCATCGCCTTGCAGGGCAAGCCGGATATCCTGCACAGCAGTGATCACCCCGGGCTGCTGCGCTACCTGGGCCGCGCTCTGGCGCCACAGTGAAGGGCTGACAAGCTGATGGTCTCTCCCTGTCGTTCCCAGGACGATGCCCAGCTCATCGCCGATCAGGTGCTCTTCATCGACGCGGGACGCATCGCCTTGCAGGGCAAGCCGGATATCCTGCACAGCAGCGATCACCCCGGGCTGCTGCGCTACCTGGGCCGACCGAGAGAGACATGAGATAGAAGGGATCAAAAAAGGGAAGCCACCTGGCTTCCCTTTTCATGAGTGGCCAGTTGGCCGGGGATCAGAGGTTTTCCTCGGCAAACGAAGCCAGCCGGCTGCGCACCACCCCGTTCAGGAAGATATTGGCACTGCCGTCGAAGTCCTTGAACCGCTCGACGATGTAAGTCAGACCCGAGGTCACCGGGCTCAGGTAGTTGGAGTCGATCTGAGCCAAGTTGCCGGAGCAGACGATCTTGGTCCCCTCCCCGCAGCGGGTGATGATGGTCTTGATCTGGGACGCGGTCAGGTTCTGGCACTCGTCCAGCAGCACGAAGGTGTTCTGGATGCTGCGCCCGCGCATGAAGTTGACCGATTTGAACTGGATGTTGGCCTTCTCCATGATGTAGCTGAGGGACCCGCTCATGTTCTCGTCCTGCTTGTGCAGCACCTCCAGAGTGTCGGTGACCGCCGCCAGCCAGGGCATCATCTTCTCTTCTTCGGTGCCGGGCAGGAAGCCGATGCTCTCGGCAATTTCCGGGGTATTGCGGGTGACGATCACCTTCTCGTAGATCCCCTTCTCGATCACCAGCTCCAGCGCCGCCGCCATGGCGAGCAGGGTCTTGCCGCAGCCCGCCGGGCCGGTCAGGATCACCAGGTCGATGTGCGGATCCAGCAGGGCATCCAGCGCCATGCCCTGATACACGTTCTTGGGATGCACCCCCCAGGCCTTGCGGGACATCAGCCGCTCGCGGCCGAGATCTTTCAGGCGGATCTTGTTGCCGTCGTGGCTCAGCACCCGCGCTGCAAAGAAGTTCTCCTCGTCCAGGAGGTACTGGTTGACGTGGACTCCCTCCAGCAGGTTGGCATCGATGACGTGGACCGTATCGCGGCCATGGGTTTCGCTGTCGCACTCACCGACCCGCTCCCAGAAGCTGCCGGGCACCACCTGGAAGCCCTTGGCGAGCAGGCGGATGTCGTCGATGAGCTGGTCGCTGCGGTAATCCTCCACATGGGCAAGACCTGCTCCCTTGGCCTTGAGGCGCATGTTGATGTCTTTGGTGACCAGCACCACCTGACGCTTCATCTCGTGCTTTTGCAGGTAGAGGGCGGCGTTGATGATGCGGTTGTCCGCCTCCTTGTCGGTGAACACCTCGGCATCCTGGGGCAGATGGTGGTCGCTGAAGATGGAGATACGGCCGCTCGCCTCGCCGGCCAGCGCCACTCCTTGCACTATCTGCTCCGGAGTCGCATCGCGGAACACATCTTCCAGGGCACGGATGGCGATACGGGCATCACGGCTGACGTCCTTCTGGCGATCCTTGATGTTGTCGAGCTCTTCGAGCACCGTCATGGGGATGAGCACGTCGTGCTCTTTGAAGGAGTAGATGGCGAGGGGTTCGTGAAGCAGAACGTTGGTATCCAAGATAAACAGCTTTCGGTCCGTGTTGTCCATAAGCATCCTCCTTGGCACTGAAGGTGCCACGTGTGTGAATCTCAGATGTCATTGAAACCACACGGCCGTGACAGTTTTATTACCCCCAACGCTACGCCCGAATTTACCGGTGCGCAACAAATCGCTGCCATCATGGGCGTCGTTCGAACATAAAATCAGCAACGAAAAGGCCGGCATGTCGCCGGCCTTTGGTGGCAATCAGCCCCTCAACCGCACTTGGAATCCCCGCAGTTGAGACAGGTCATGCAGCCATCCTTTTGCACCAGCGCCTTGGTGTGGCACTTGTAGCAGAGCGCGGCACTGGGTGGGAAACCGCTGCCCGCCGGCTGCTCTTCTGCCTGTTGCTGTGCCTGCAATTGCGCCTGCTTCTCGGCCAGGAACGCCTGCTGGTGCTCGTCCAGCCCGGGCACCTTGAGCATGCCGATCTCGGTGAGATGGGTTTCGATCACGTTGCCAATTTCGGCGATGAGCGAAGGCACGTACTTGCCCTTGTTCCAGTAGCCCCCCTTGGGATCGAACACGGAGCGCAACTCCTCCACCAGAAAGGTGACGTCCCCTCCCTTGCGAAACACCGCCGAGATGATGCGGGTCAGCGCCACTATCCACTGATAGTGCTCCAGGCTCTTGGAGTTGATGAAGATCTCGAACGGGCGCCGGGTCTCGTGCACCGTGCCCTCGTTGAGAATGATGTCGTTGATGGTGATGAACAGCGAGTGCTCGGAGACATGCTCCGGCGTCTTCAGCTTGTAGGTGGTGCCCATCAGCCGTTCCGGGCGCAGCACGGTTTCATGCATGTGCACCACGTCATCCTGGGGCGTCGGCGCATCTTGCGGCTCATCCCGGGTTTTTACCTTGTAGGCGACGATTTTTCTGTCGATCTTCTTGACCATGTCTCGTCCTCAGAACTTGCCGTAATAGCCTTCTTTCAAGGCGTCATAGAGGTTGGCGGCGGTGTGCAGCTCGCCATCGTATTCGATCTCCTCGTTCCCCTTCGCCGTGATGACGGTGCCATCTTCCAGGGTAAACTCGTAACTTGTGTTCTCCAGATCCTTCTCCTTCACCAGCACGCCCTGGAAGGCGGCCGGGTTGAAGCGGAAGGTGGTACAGCCCTTGAGGCCGGAGTCCGAGGCATAGAGGTAGATATCCTTGAACTGCTCGAACGGAAAATCGGTCGGCACGTTGGCGGTCTTGGAGATGGAGGAGTCAATCCAGCGCTGGGCCGCCGCCTGGATATCCACGTGCCCGGTCGGCGTGATGTCGTCCGCGGTGATGAAGTAATCCGGCAGGCGGCTACCTTCCTCCTCGGCATAGGGCATGGCGGCCGGGTTCACCAGCTCGCGATAGGCCAGCAGCTCGAAGGAGTAGACATCCACGCTCTCCTTGCTCTTCTTGCCCGGTTTGATGACATTGCGGCTGTAGTGGTGGGCAAAGCTCGGCTCGATGCCGTTGCTGGCGTTGTTGGCGAGCGACAGGGAGATGGTACCGGTCGGCGCTATGCTGCTGTGGTGGGTGAAGCGTCCACCCACCTCGGCCAGCTCGGCCACCAGAGCGGGATCCACTTCGGCCACCTGCTGCATGTAGCGGCTGTAGCGGGCATGCAACACCTTGCCCTTCACCTTGTCGCCGAGCTTGATGCCATCTGCCGCCATTTCGGGGCGCAGACGCAGCATCTTGCCGGTGACTTCGAACTCCTGCTCCATGATGGGGGCCGGCCCCTTCTCCTTCGCCAGACGCAGAGACTCCTGCCAGCCGGTCATCGCCAGCTCCTGGGAGACCTGTTCGGTGAAGGCGACGGAGGCCGCAGAGCCGTACTTGATGCGCAGCATGGTGAGGGTCGAGCCCAGCCCCAGGAAGCCCATGCCGTGGCGACGCTTGGCGGTGATCTCCTCGCGCTGCTTGGCCAGCGGCAGCTGGTTTATCTCCACCACGTTGTCGAGCATGCGGGTGAAGATGGCCACCACCTTGCGAAACGCGGGCCAGTCGAAGGCGGCCTGCTCGGTGAAGGGATCGCGCACGAAGGTGGTCAGGTTGACCGAGCCCAGCAGGCAGGCCCCATAGGGCGGCAGAGGCTGTTCACCGCAGGGGTTGGTGGCGCGGATCTCTTCGCAGAACCAGTTGTTGTTCATCTGGTTCACCTTGTCGATCAGGATGAAACCGGGCTCCGCATAGTCGTAGGTAGAGGTCATGATGACGTTCCACAGCTTGCGCGCGGGCAGGGTCTTGTAGACCTTGCAGGCCACCTGGCCCAGCTCGTTGATCACCACACCCTCCTTGTTGGGCCAGTCCGCCCAGACCACCCTCGCAGGGTCATCCAGCGCGATGCCATCCTGCTCCACCTCCTTGGCGGTGTAGGGGAAGATCAGTTGCCAGGGGGCATCCTCCTTCACCGCACTGACGAACTCTTCGGTGATGAGCAGGGAGAGGTTGAATTGACGCAGCCGACCATCCTCCCGCTTGGCCTGGATGAACTCGACGACATCGGGGTGACGGATATCCATGGTGCCCATCTGGGCGCCACGACGGCCACCGGCAGAGGAGACGGTAAAGCACATCTTGTCGTAGATATCCATGAAGGAGAGCGGCCCCGAGGTATAGGCCCCCGCTCCCGAAACGAAGGCTCCGCGCGGTCGCAGGGTCGAGAAGTCGTAACCGATGCCGCAACCTGCCTTCAGGGTCAGCCCCGCCTCGTGCACCTTGCCGAGGATATCGTCCATCGAATCCTCGATGGTGCCGGAGACGGTGCAGTTGATGGTGGAGGTCGCCGGCTTGTGCTCAAACGCCCCGGCGTTGGAGGTGATACGGCCCGCCGGAATGGCACCATTGCGCAGGGCCCACAGAAAGGGTTCATACCAGGTGTCGGGTTCGCGCTCCTGCGCAGCCAGCGCGCGAGCGACACGCTGGTAGGTCTCGTCGATGGAGCCGTCGATGGGGGCGCCATCCTTGCTCTTGAGACGATACTTGCTGTCCCAGATCTCGAGAGACGTCTCCTGCAGAGGGATCTGGCGGCTGGCGGTGGCGCCCTCCAGCAGCGGAATGGATTTAGCCATGGTCAATCAACCTCCTGTGAATGGGGCAATATCGTGACAAGAATACTACCAGTAGTAAGTTTAAGGACTAAAAACACAATATGTTGTGATTCATCCGTCGTAAGGGCGCCGATTCTATCCTAAAAAAATGCCCCGGCCAGCAGATTTCTGGGCCAGGGCATTTAACCGGTTCAATTTCCGAGAGATTTAAAGCGAGAGACTATCTCAGGGTTTCTTGACGTATACGCTCGGTGTCTCACCCGCCATATTCAGATAGAACTCATAGACGCCATCCGCCTCGGGCGAGAACTTCATGTCCTCATACTTGGAGCACGGGTTGACCGGTACAGGTTCCCCGCCGAGCACGGCAACGCCATCGCTCGGGCTCTTGTAACCGAAGTTGGTGCCACAACTCCAGCCGGAGTCGGCAAACTTGAACTTGTAAGGAGCCCACTCTTTCTTGAGCGTCCCCTTGGCCATGTAGAGCTTGTCGGCAACCTTGACGACCTTGCTTTCGTCGGTGGCCATCCAGTCGTTCATCTCACCACGCAGGTAGATGGACTTGCCGCCGAAGTCGCTGTTGTCCGCCGCTGCCTGCTCTGCACCACCATTGGATGCGCAACCGCCTAATACCAGGGTTCCCGCCGCCAGCATCATCGTTACTGTTCTTTTGAACATGTGTCCATTCCTCAAATTATTGTGATTCCTTGGTCCATCGATGTGGACCCGGGAATTAAACCAGAGCAGACATGACAAGAAAGGTAGAAGCATCACATTCTGTGCTTTTTATATCCAGAATGCAGGCTTTCGAATAGATATTGAGCAGAGACAGGCCACAAACACGTCGATATTGGCTGGGATGATGAATGCGAGTATCAGAAAACACGGCGGGAGACCGCACCATAGTGCCCGTTTGCCCTCCAGTGAGGGCTTAATTTCAGGCAATAAAAAACCC
>NZ_CAWMFQ010000050.1:0-20833 GCF_963866995.1 Aeromonas sp. ZOR0002
CTGTGCTGCTGTGCTGCTGTGCTGCTGTGCTGCTGTGCTGCTTTGTCTTTGTCGCCATGACATCCCGGGTCGGAAGCATGGATAACCCGGTGGGCAATGCCGGCGCATTGGCTGTCACGCCGAAGGGGCGATCAGTGGTTCAGGTAGACATCCTGGCCGCCGTAGCTCAGTGCCCCACCCAGAGGGGTTGCGGGCTCGAAGAAGCGGGTCAGGACACCGGCGCGCTGGCCCAGGGTGCTCAATGTGCTCCGGTCCAGGGCGACCTGTTCGGGCAGCCAGGTCAGCACGGCGGCACAGTGACCATTGATCAGGCTCTGCTCCAGCAGGCGCTGCCAATTCTTGATCTTGGGGGCGTGCACGACAAGCACCCTGGCAGGATTGATTCCTCTGGCCTGCAATTGCGCGGCGGCGGGCAGGCCTGGCGGGGCGACGAGCAGGATCCAGCCACTGTCGGACTGACTCAGTTGCCCCAGGGCATCCAGCAGCGGCGCTTCCTGATGGAGAGGGCCGCGCCGCTGCTCTTGTCCCATCTTGCTCTGATGGCGAGTGGGCCAGGTGGTGATCAGACCGGCAGAGGAGGAAGGGGGGCAAAGACTCAGGGGCTGGCTCATATGTCGTTCCTGTATGAATAACCATGCTGTATGTGTATACAGTAGTTCTGTTCGCAAGGAGTGACAAGTCATTTGTGGCTAAAAATGTGAGCCGATTAACAGGAGATGATTTTAACTACATGATTAAAAAGGATATTTATATCTTCCTTATACAGGGTGTTTTTTAACCTGTAGACAAACTTCGGGTCGGCGCTCATGGTTATACAGTCCTGTATGGGGAGAGGAGGGAGCGAGATGGACGTCAGTACCTTGCAACGACTGGATGCCAACATTCTGCTCGGGATCATCAACGAAAAGCTGCGGCTGGAGTGTGATGGCCTTGAAGAGCTGCTGGCTTACTACGACATGACAGAAGATCAGCTGGCTACCCGTCTGCAACAGATCGGGTATCACTACGACCCCATGAGCAATCAGTTCAAGGCGCATGGTTAATTGAAATCAAAGGGTGCTCCGATTGGGGCATCCTTTTTATTACCTGACGAGGAGGTGTGAATTGAAAACGCTTTCAATTTCTCCCTAGTTGGCAATTATTTTCACGTATTTTCAGTCACAGGCAATCATTGAAAACCTATTCATGAAACTATCTTTTTTGTTTTCTTATATCACTATGATTTAAAACGAAATTTATATTTCATTCAGACTAACTCAAGGAAAGGGTTTTCATGGTGAAACTGTCATTTTTATGCGTTAAAGTGTGACTCACGTTAACTTTTAAACCCTTGGCTTTAGCTAGTATGCCCCCGCCGGAGCATATTCTGAGATAACAACAGCGCCGGTCCCCCCGATGGGATGACATTTTTTATTTGTAACGAAGGAAAATGGTTTATGGCTACCAAGAAGAAGACAGACCAGGATCTCCAACTGGATAAAGATCAGCTCAAGGCGAGTATCGTGCGTCACCTGCGTTCTACCTTGGGTACAAGCGAACAGAAAGCCTCTCCGGATGCCTGGTGGAAAGCGACCGCTGCCGCCGTCAATGAACAGGTGTACGAGCGCCTGACCCGTACTCAGCAGACTCACTTCAAGAAAGATACTCGTGCGATTCACTATCTCTCTGCTGAATTTTTGATGGGGCGTTTGACCTCCAACAACCTGCACAACCTCTCCCTCTACAAAGTCTGTGAAGAGGCGCTGGGTGAACTCGGTCTGGAACTGACCGATCTGTGTGAACAAGAGCCTGACATGGCCCTTGGCAACGGCGGCCTGGGTCGTCTGGCTGCCTGCTTCATCGATTCCCTGGCGACCCTGAACTACCCGGCGGTGGGCTATGGCATCCACTACGAGCACGGCCTGTTCCGTCAGGAAATTCAGGATGGCCGTCAGATCGAGCGTCCGGACTCCTGGCGCGAATATGGCAACCCCTGGGAGATCTGCCGCCCGGAATCGGTGCAGGAGATCCCGCTCTACGGCTACGTGGAGACCGTCTTTGGTGACAAGGGTGGCCTGAAGAAGGTGTGGCACGCCGGTCGCAAGATCAAAGGGGTGCCCTGGGACATTCCGGTGGTCGGCTTCGGTGGTCACACCGTCAACATCCTGCGTCTGTGGGAATCCCGCGCCTCCGAGTTCTTCGACTGGGACGTGTTCAACGCCGGTGGTTATATCGACTCCCAGGCCGAGAAGGCCCAGGCCGAGACCATCTCCAAGGTGCTCTACCCGAACGATGAGACCGACGCCGGCAAGGAGCTGCGCCTGATCCAGCAGTACTTCTTCTGCGCCTGCTCCATCAAGGACATCATGCGTCGCTACAAGCGGGTGCATGGCAGTGACTTCAGCAACTTTGCCGCGCAAATCGCCATCCAGCTCAACGATACCCACCCCACCGTGGCCATCCCCGAGCTGATGCGCGTGCTGGTGGATGAAGAGGGGCTGAACTGGGATACCGCCTGGGGCATCTGCTATCAGGTCTTCTCCTACACCAACCACACCCTGCTGCCGGAAGCGCTGGAGAAGTGGTCCGTCAGCCTGTTCGAGAAGGTACTGCCCCGTCACCTCGAGATCATTTATGAAATCAACGCCCGCTTCCTGAACGAGCTGGTGGAGCCCAAGTGGCCGGGCAACGATGCCATCAAGGCCAAGCTCTCCATCATCGAAGAGGGTGACGTGCGCAAGGTGCGCATGGGCAACCTGTGCGTCATCGGTTCCTCCAAGGTGAACGGCGTGGCCGAGATCCACTCCAAGCTGGTGAAGGAAGATCTCTTCCCCGAGTATGCCGAGCTGTGGCCCGAGAAGATGTGCAACGTCACCAACGGCGTGACTCCCCGTCGCTGGCTGCTGGCCTGCAACCCGGAACTGGCCGAACTCTACAACGAGGTGGTGGGCAAGGAGTGGCCGCTGCAACTGGACAAGCTGCGCAGCGTGGTGAAGTTTGCCGACGACAAGGCGTTCCAGCAGCAGTTCATGACCATCAAGCGCCACAACAAAGAGAAGCTGGTCAAGGTCATCAAGGCGGAAACCGGCATCGACGTGAGCGCGGAGGCGATCTTCGACGTCCAGATCAAGCGTCTGCACGAGTACAAGCGTCAACAGCTGAACCTCATCCACATCATGGCGCTCTACCGTCGCCTGCTGGCGAACCCGGACTATGACATGCATCCGCGGGTGTTCATCTTCGGCTCCAAGGCGGCGCCCGGTTACAAGCTGGCCAAGGACATCATCTACGCCATCAACAAGCTGGCGGAGCGGGTCAACAACGACGCCCGTATCCAGGGCAAGCTGAAAGTGGTGTTCATGCCGAACTACCGCGTGAGCCTTGCCGAGAAGCTGATCCCGGCGGCGGATGTCTCCGAGCAGATCTCCACTGCAGGCTATGAAGCGTCCGGTACCGGCAACATGAAGATGGCGCTGAACGGTGCCATCACCATCGGGACGCTGGATGGAGCCAACATCGAGATCGCCGAAGAGGCGGGTGCCGAGAACTGCGCCATCTTCGGTCTGAACGTGGACGAGGTGAAGGCCCTGAAGGCGCGCGGCTACAACCCGTATGACTTCTACTACGCCAACTCCGAACTGAAAGCCGTGCTGGACTGGTTTGATACCGACTACTTCACGCCGGGTCGCCCGGGGGAGCTCTCCTCCATCAAGCGTTCCCTGCTGGAAGGGGGAGACCCTTACCTGACCCTGGCCGATTTCGAGTCCTACTCCGAGGCGCACAAGCTGATCGACGCCTGGTACCGGGATCCGGCCTTGTGGGCGAAGAAAGCCATCATCAACTCGGCCACCATGGGCAAGTTCAACTCCGACCGCTCCATCCAGGATTACGTAGACCGGATCTGGAAACTGACGAGCTGCAGCGTCGGCTGATGTCTGCTCCTGTGAAAAACCCCGCGATGCGGGGTTTTTTTTCATCTGTCGGGCTGAGGGAGGCTCAGGGCCTGTCGACCACCCGGGTGTCCGCCGGCACCCGTTTCTTGCCGGTGATCATCGCCCTGACGAGATCGCCCCGTACCAGACGATCCAGGGCGATGACAGCCAGTACATGGACGAAGATGGCCACCTGCAACCCCTTGGCAAAGAACTCATGGATCTCTTCCATGCGATGGGTGCCGGAGAGAGGCCCGTATTCGGTCATGATCCCGCTGGCGGCGGTGCCGACAAGGCAGGTCAACAGCAGCAGTATCATCAAGGACCCCAAAGGATTGTGACCGGCGTAGTAGGGGTGGCGCCCCTTGATCGTCTCCTTGAGATAGGTGATGACGCCGGCCGGTGTCGGCAGCCACTGGGCGAAGCGGGCATGATAGGAGCCGATGAATCCCCATACGATGCGCAGTACCAGCAGTCCGGCCAGCGCATATCCCGCATAGCGGTGGTTGCGCGCCCCCTCTTCAAGGATGAAGAGATTCAGCACGCACAACAGCACAGTGGCCCAGTGAAATCCCCTGACCACCGGATCCCATACCTTGATTTCACGGTTGTTCTGCATCGTCTTTCCCATGAGGTGATCCCCTTGTCGTGATGTCCATGATCATCGCCATCGTCAGCCATGGCTGCGTGATGGCCGTTGTCAGCATCATGAAGGCGATTTCTTAAGTGCGAGTTAATGTCGCGGTGATGTCACGGGTAGGGAGTGCGGTGGTTTCGGGGCGAGAAAAAGCCCCGGCGATGCGGGGCTTGGAGGGGCATTAGGGGGCGAACCTCAGTGGAGGATATCCCCCATGAAATAGGCCAGCATGGTCAGGATGACGGTGAACACCAGGTTCAGTACCAGGCCGGCCCGCATCATCTCCCGCTGCTGGATATGGCCGCTGGCGAAGACGATGGCGTTGGGGGGCGTGGCCACCGGCAGCATGAAGGCACAGGAGGCGCCAACGGCGATCAGCACGGAGACCACGATGGGGGAGACTCCCAGAGCCTCGGCCACCCCGGCGAACAGCGGCACCAGCAGCGCGGCGGTGGCGGTGTTGGAGACCAGCTCGGTCAGGAACACCACGAAGGCGGCCAGGCAGAGCAGGATCACGAAGATGGGCATGGAGGAGAGGCCGCTGGAGAGGTGCTCCGCCAGGAAGGCGTTGGCCCCGGTCTGCTTGAGGATGGCGCTCAAGGTGAGACCACCCCCGAACAGCAGCAGCACGCCCCAGTCGGTGTTCTGGTTGATGTCATCCCAGCTGGCGACCCGGCTGACGGCGATGGCCAGGATGGCGCCCATGGCGATCAGGGTATCGAACTGGGGAATGCCGCCCAGCGCCTTGGCAAGAGGCTGGGATCCAATCCACAGCAGTACCGTGGTCAGGAAGATGGCCAGGGTCACTTTGCGCTGACCTGTCCACTCGATGGTGACCTGCTCGGTGCTGACCTGGTGGGAGAGATTGGGACGGGTCACCCAGTAGAGCAGGCCGATACCTACCGGCATGAAGATGATCACCACGGGGATGCCGAACTCCAGCCAGTCGGTGAAGCCCAAGCCCATCTGGGCGGCGGCGATGGCATTGGGGGGGCTGCCCACCAGGGTGCCGATGCCACCGATGCTGGCGCTGTAGGCGACGCCAAGCAGCACGAAGACCAGGGTGCGGCGCTCCTTGTGAACGTCCAGCCCCTTCAGCATGCCGAGGGCCAGCGGCATCATCATGGCCGCGGTGGCGGTGTTGCTGATCCACATGGAGAGGGCGGCCGTGATGGTGAAGAGCACGATGGAAGCCCAGCCCAGGTGTCCCTTGGCGAGCTGCATCACCTTGCCGGCGATCTGGGTGTCGAGTCCCTGCTTGGAGAGGGCTGCCGCGAGGGCAAAGCCGCCAAAGAAGAGGAACAGGACGGGGTTGGCAAAGTCGGTCAGCGACTTGCTCATGTCGAACACCCCGAGCAGGGTGGCGAGCACCGGGATGGAGATGGCAGTGATGGTGATGTTCACGGCCTCGGTCAGCCAGAGGATGGCGATGAAGATCAGGATGGCCAGCCCCTTGTTGACCATGGGGTCAAACGGGAGCCATGCCAGCATGGCGCAGAGCAGGAGCAGATCCAGGATGACGATCCCGGACTTGATGTCCAGCCAGCGTGAGGGGGGAGTCGTAGGTACGGCCGATGTGTGCATAACGTTCTCTCGGTTAATTTATGGTTGTTGTTGTGATGCCGAGGTTACATTTATCCCCCTGTTTGAAACAGGGGGATATGGTCAAATCATGTGGCGACTCACAGAGTCAAGTGAAAACGGATCTTCAATTAAACAGAAATGAAACATTTCATTTTCATTTGACGGGGGAGGTGAAGGAGAGCAGCCACTCCTTGAACAGGCTCTTGGGCAGGGCGCCGCTGCGCTGTGCCAGGATCTCCCCCCGCTGGAAGACCATCAGGGTAGGAATGCTGCGGATGCCATAGCGACCTGCGATGGCGGCCTCCTGCTCGGTATCGAGTTTCACGAAGCGAAGGCGGGGCTCAAGCTCCCGGGCGACCTCCTGAAAGACGGGGGCAAACTGCAGGCAGGGGCCACACCAGCTTGCCCAAAAGTCCACCACCACCGGGATGTCGGACTGGATCAGGGCATCGAAGCTGGCCTGACGCCCCGCCACCGGGGTTTGTTCGAAGAGGGCGTGACGGCAGCGGCCGCACTTCGCGTTTGAGTCTGCTTTTTCGACAGGCAGGCGGTTGCGGGTAAAGCATTGGCTACAATAGGTGGTGACAAGTGACATAATTGCTTCCTTATTTCATGGCCCGGCAACATCTTTATTGCAATCAAAGCGCTGACTAACGGTAACATAGCACTCAGTGGTTTTTCACAGTTGGCCTCCGGCCGTGACCTGATGTCACCGGATGGCCGACCATGACATGAGAATCGAGACGGGATGAAGAGTGTTGCACGGGCCAATCGTGTTGTCTTTGGCCTTATCATCGTATCGCTGGTGGGCTTTTCTGCCTATTGCTGGCAGTTGCTCAGCCAGCAGCAGCGTGCCTTCGATTTGAGCGTGGCGGCTGAGATGGTGCTCAATCGGGTCAATACCGATACTGTCTATCTGCTGGGGCGCGAGAAGGCCAGCGATGGCAGCGTACAGCAGCGCCTGAGCCTGCTTTCCAGTCACCTGGACAGGTTCGTCAGGCTGGTGCACGAGGATCCGGAGTCGGTGGACGACCCCGGCTCCCAGGCGTTGCAGCGGGACATCGACGGTTATCTGCTGGATCTCGCCAGGCTCTACACCATGGAGATGACCATCGAGTATCTGGCTCCCCGCTTCCAGGGCCAGCTCAAGGCGTTGCAAGGCACCCTGCCGGTCGGTGAGGCGCAGTACCGCGACCTGACCGAACTCATGCGCCTGCACCACTACCTCAGACGCAGCTGGGATCAGAACGAGCAGCGGCAACTGCTGCAACTCCAGCAGCACCTGCTTGACCGCTATGGGGAGCAGCCGAGGGTCGCGGCCCTCGTCCGGCTGGGCCAGGAGTTCAATCAGCAGGTGATGGAGTACCATCGCCTGCGCAATCAGGTGGTGGAGATGAAGGGGCTGAGCTCGCTGCCTGCCTGGAAGCAGAGCAAGCTGGAGCGGGCCTCCTCCCTCAAGAGCCGCTTCTACCTGATGGTGCTGGGGGGGGCGCTGCTCTGCTTCTCGCTGGTGGCCGCGACCCTGTGGCGCCGCAACCAGAAGCTGAGCGAGCTCTCACGCCATGCCGCGCTGCTGGCCCAGGCCAAGAGCGACTTCCTGGCCAACATGAGCCACGAGATCCGCACCCCCATGAATGCCATCATCGGCTTCAGCGCCCTGGCACTGCAAACCAGCCTAGATCCCCAGCAGCGGGACTATCTCAACAAGATCAAATCCTCGTCGGATACCTTGCTGCTGCTCATCAACGACATCCTGGATCTCACCAAGGTGGAGTCCGGCAAGCTGACCCTGGAGGAGATCGACTTCGATCTCAGCGAGCAGCTCGACTCCCTCGCCGCCATGTTCGCGGATCTGGCGGAGCGCAAACACATCGAGGTCATTATCAACAAGTCTCCCGCCGTGCCCGACTTTCTGCGAGGGGATCCGCTGCGCCTCGGTCAGGTGCTGGTCAACCTGGTGAACAATGCCATCAAGTTCACCGAGCGGGGCGAGGTGGAGGTGGCCATCACCCTCACCAGCCAGCATCCCATGCGGGTCTGTTTCAGCGTGCGGGATACCGGCATCGGCATCGCCCCGGAGAAGCAGGCCCAGCTGTTCCAGCCCTTTACCCAGCTGGAGGCGGGCAATACCCGCAAATATGGCGGCTCCGGGCTTGGCCTCAACATCTCCCAGCGCCTGGTGGGGCTGATGGGCGGGGAGATCACCGTGCAGAGCAAGCCCGGGGTGGGCTCCACCTTCCTGTTCGAGATCCCCATCTCCCAGGCGGTGTACGGGGTCTCGGGGCGTAGGGTCTTCTTCGATCACCAGCCCCTGATCCTGATGATGGATGACAACGAGCTGGTGCTGGAACTGGCCAAGGACATCCTGGGGCGGGCGGGGGCGTCCGTCATCACGGTCAACAGCCTCTCCCGCGCCCGTCAGGTGCTGCGGGAAGAGGGGCATCACCTCCGCCTCGCCATCCTCGACTGGCGCATGGGTCAGGAGGATGGCCTGGACTTGGCCCTCGAGATGTACCAGCACAGCCAGTGGCGGCGCCTGCCTGTCCTGATGACCAGCGCCTGGTCCAGGGAGGGGCTGCACGGGCGGATGGAGAGCATGGGACTGACCCATTTCCTGGCCAAACCCATGACCGAAAACGCCTTGCTGGCCAAGGTGGACGAACTGCTCAACGGCAGCTCCCATGACAGCAAGGTCCGCCAGGCGGAGGCCCAGGGGGATCAGCAGCAGTTCCGGGAGCTGCTGCGCGGCACCCGGGTGCTGCTGGCCGAGGACAACCGGGTCAACCAGCAGCTCATTCTGGAGTACCTGCGCCGGGTGGAGGCCAAGGTCACCGTGGTGGACAACGGCCGCGAGGCGGTGGAGCAGGTGGCGGAGCAGCCGTTTGACGTCATCCTGATGGATCTGCAGATGCCGGTGCTGGACGGGCTGGATGCCACCCGCCAGATCCGCAAGATGGTGGACAAGCACGATGTGCCCATCATCGCCCTCACCGCCAGCGCCATGCCGGGGGACAGGGAGCGCTGCCTTGGTGTCGGCATGAACGGCTATGTCACCAAGCCGGTGAGCAAGCTCGATCTCTACAACAACCTGCTGCAATGGGTGAAGAGCAGCGGCGGGGAGCCCAAGGTGCCCATCGAGGTCAAGCCGCCGGCCCTCATGGGCGTGCTGGATCTGGAGGATGCCCTGCGCCGGCTGGAGCATGACAGGGAGGCGCTGCAGATCCTCTTCAAGCTGTTCCTCTCCGAGCACAAGGACGATCTGTGGGACATCCGCACCGCCCTGCGTCGCCAGCAGCCCGAAGTGGCGTGCCGGTTGCTGCATACCCTGAAGGGGGTCTCGGCCAACATCTCCGCTTCCCGCCTGCAACTGCTGGCCGGGGAACTGGAGTGGCGGCTGCGGCTGCAGGAGGAGCTGAGCGAGGGGGAGCTCAACCAGTTGCAGCAGGTCTTTACCCAGACCCGGGAGGAGGTCTCCCACTTCCTGCTCACCGGAGAGCAGCAGGAGTCGGTCGCCTTCCCGTTCTCGCCCCCCGACAAGCGGCTCTGAGGGGGGGCAAGATAGCAATCGTTCTCAAGTCACCCGCTTCAGGCTATGATGACCCACTCGTTCGCCCCCGTCAGGGGGCGATTGTATTGAGCTTCTCTTCACGATCACGCGGCAGCGCGCCGCGACCAAGGACTTCTCTGTGAGCGTATTTTTGCGGCTTGGCTGGTTTTTCAAGGATCAGTGGCGGCGTTATCTGGTGGCCATCTCCCTGCTGATGCTGGTGGCCCTGTTGACCGTGATCCCCCCCAAGGTGGTGGGCTGGGTGGTGGATGGCATTGCCAAGGGTGACCTGGACAGCGGCACCCTGACCGGCTATCTGGCGGGGCTTTTTGGCCTGGGACTGCTTATCTACCTGCTGCGCTATGTGTGGCGGGTCATGCTGTTCGGTGCCTCCTACCGGCTCGCCTACGTGCTGCGCAACCGGCTGTTCAGCCACTTCACCCGTATGAGCCCGGATTTCTACCAGCGCCACCGCACCGGTGATCTGATGGCCCACGCCACCAACGACATCCAGGCGGTGGAGATGACCGCAGGGGAAGGGGTGCTGACCCTGGTGGACTCCTTCATCGTCGGCATCCTGGTGCTCTCCATCATGTGCAGCCAGTACTCCTGGCAGCTGACCCTGCTCTCCCTGCTGCCCCTGCCGGTGATGGCCTTCTTCATGAACCGCTTCGGGACCCAGATCTACAAGGAGTTCAAGGCGGCTCAGGGGGCCTTCTCCCGCCTCAACAACAAGACCCAGGAGGCCCTCTCCGGGGTGCGGGTGCTCAAATCCTACGCGGTCGAATCCCTGGAGGACGAGGGCTTTGCCGAGCTGACCCGTCAGGCGGGGGAGCGCAACATGGCGGTGGCCCGCATCGACGCCAAGTTCGACCCCGTGATTTACCTGTGCATCGGCTGCTCCTATTTTCTGGCGGTCGCAGGGGGCAGCGCCCTGGTGCTGCAAGACAAGCTGACCCTGGGGGAGCTCACCAGCTTCACCATGTACCTCGGCCAGCTCATCTGGCCCATGTTCGCCATCGCCTGGCTGTTCAACATCATCGAGCGGGGCAGCGCCGCCTACTCGCGCATCGAAAGCCTGCTGGGGGAGCGCAGCGACATCGAGGAGCCGGCCCATCCCGTGGCGCTGGCCTCGGCGTTTCCCCTGCGGGTGCAGGGGCTGGGCTACCGGCTGGAGCAGCGCACCCTGTTGCAGGGGGTGGATGTCACCCTGCAGGCTGGCGCCATGCTGGGGATAGTGGGACGCACCGGGGCAGGCAAGAGCTCCCTGCTCAAGCTGCTGATGCGCCTGGCCAACCCCACGGCCGGGGAGATCCGCATGGGAGAGGTGCCCATCTCGCAACTGTCGCTGGGTGAGCTGCGCAGCCAGTTTGCCTATGTGCCCCAGGAGCCGTTTCTGTTCTCCACCACCATCGCGGCCAACATCGCCCTGGGCCGCCCCGAGGCGAGTCGGGAGGAGATTGAGCGGGTGGCGCGCATCGCCTGCGTGCACGACGACATCAGTCGCTTCCCCAAAGGGTATGAAACCGAGGTGGGGGAGAAGGGGGTGACCCTCTCCGGCGGTCAGAAGCAGCGTCTGGCCATCGCCCGCGCCCTGCTGCTGGATGCCCCTATCCTGGTGCTGGATGACGCCCTCTCGGCGGTGGATGCCCACACCGAGCAGCAGATCCTGCTGGCCCTCAAGGTCCACAAACGCACCCTGGTGCTGGTGAGCCACCGCATGACGGCGGTGGAGCAGGCGGACGAGATCCTGGTGCTGGAGCAGGGAGCGATCAGCGAGCGGGGCCGTCACGAGGCCCTGATGGCCAGGAACGGCTGGTACGCGGACATGGTCCGCTACCAGCGCCTGGAGCAGGACGTGGAGGAGAGCCTGTGAACAGGATGACAAGACCCCTGGTTTCCTTCACCCCCCGCCCGGCTCCCGCGATCGGAGAGGGGAGCAAAGAGAGTCAATTCCCGTGGAACCTTGCGCTGGAGGCAAGTTTGTGAATCCAACCATCAAACGGCTGCTCGCCTACTGCGCCAGCTACCCCCGCTGGCTGGTGCAGGCGGGCATCTGCCTGCTGCTCGCCACCGGCGCCGAGGTGGCGGGCCCCTTGCTCATCAAGCTCTTCATCGATGACTACCTAGCGCCGCGCCGGCTGGAGTGGGGCATCATCGCCGCCCTTGCCGCCGGTTATCTGGGGTTGCAGGTGTTGTCGGCGGCCGGCTTCTATCTGCAATCCCTGCGCTTCAACCGCATCGCCCAGGCGGTGGTGCAGCGTCTGCGCGAGCAGGTGTTCGCCACCGCCATCCGCCTGCCTGCCCGCTATTTCGACAAGCACCGCTCGGGCTCCCTCATCTCCCGCATCACCAACGACACTGAGGCGATCATGAACCTCTATGTCCAGGTGATAGGGCTCTTGGTGCAAAAAGTGGTGCTCCTGTGCGGCATCCTGCTCTCCATGGCGCTGCTGGACTTGCGCCTGATGCTGGTGTGCGCCACCCTGCTGCCGGCGGTGGGAGCCGTGATGTGGCTCTATCAGAAACTGAGCGTGCCCGTGGTGCGGGCGACCCGATCCTTGCTCTCCGACATCAACAGCCGTCTCAACGAGTCGTTGCAGGGGATGCCGGTGATCCAGGCCATGGTGCAGGAGCGCCACTTCGCCAACGCCTTTGCCGGGGTGAACCAGCAGCACTGGCAGGCGCGGATCAAGAGCCTCAAGATCAACGGCATCCTGCTGCGCCCCCTCATCGATCTCTTCTACATGATGGTGCTCATCGGTCTGCTGGCCCTGTTTGCCCACGAGGGGCTGAGCACGGCGGGGGCCATCCAGGTGGGGGTGCTTTACGCCTTTATCAGCTATCTGGGGCGGATGATCGAGCCCCTCATCGAGATGACCAACCAGCTCAACCAGTTGCAGCAGGCCATGGTGGCGGGGGAGCGGGTGTTCGCCCTGCTCGATGAAACCCGCGAGAGCACCGACGGGGAGGTGCGCCCCCTGGAGGGACGGGTACGCTTCGACGGGGTGGGCTTCTCCTACGACGGGGAGCAGCAGGTGCTGCAAGATGTGAGCTTTGCCACCCGGCCGGGCCAGATGCTGGCGCTGGTGGGCCACACCGGCAGCGGCAAGTCCACCATCATCAGCCTGCTGATGGGTTTCTACCCCCTGGATCGGGGGAGCATCCACTTCGATGATCACCCCATGAGCGAGTTGGCTCTCTCGGCGGTGCGCCGCAGCATCGGTCTGGTGCAGCAGGATCCTTTCATCTTCGTCGGCACCCTGGCCGAGAACCTGCGCCTTGGGCGTGACGGCATCGAGGATGGGCGGCTCTGGCAGGCCCTGGAGGAGGTGCAGCTGGCCGATTTCGTGCGCCGCCTGCCCGATGGCCTGGCCACCCTGATGGAGGAGGGGGGCAAGAACCTCTCCGCCGGCCAGCGCCAGCTGCTCTCCTTTGCCCGCGCCCTGGTGGGGGATCCGCGCATCCTCATCCTGGACGAGGCGACCGCGAGCGTGGACTCCCAGACCGAGCTCGCCCTCTCCCAGGCGCTCTCGGCAGCGCGCCGTGGTCGCACCACCATCGCTATCGCCCACCGCCTCTCCACCATAGTGGATGCCGATGAAATCCTGCTGCTCTCCCGCGGGCTGGTGAGCGAGCGCGGCACCCACGGCGAGCTGATGGCGCTGGGAGGACACTATGCCCAGCTGTTCGAGATGCAGAGCCAGGGTGCCTGGCTTGAAGAGAAACGGGCCTGAGGCCCATCTAAAAAAAACAGCCGGCATCTGCCGGCTGTTTTTTTGACTGGCGGGGTTACACCGTGGCCTTGCTGCGGCTGACCTGCTTGGGCTCCAGGGGCGGGAAGTCATCGTTGAAGAAGGTATCCGCTTCTTCAATTTGTGCCTTGCGCTGCTTCTGGATGAAGTTGTCGAAGTCGCGTTTGATCTCGGGGTCCTTGAGCGCCTCGTAGTCGAACACGTTGGCGGCATAGAGGTAGTTGAAGTAGATGTCGACGAACTCGGCGCTGGCACAGGCGGAGGTGAACTTGCTGTTCTGGCGGTCGAAGTTGACGCGGTACTGCTTGATCTTCGGCACATAGACCAGCTCGTTGCCCACCTTGAACACTTCCACCGTGACCCCCACCGTGATGGTCTTGTAGAAGTCCTTGTTGTTCTCCACCCCGAAGCGGATGGCATCCCCCTGCTTTTGCAGGAACTTGTTGAAGCTGGCCAGCGCCGTGGTGCCCTGGCTCACCACCACGTCCATGATGAAGTTGATGAAGTCGGTGGCGATGCTGAGCCCCTTGATGTGGCGGCTGTAGCTCTGCTGATCGATCTTGCTCGGCCCCATCAGGGGGATCTTGGAGAGGGCCCTGGCCCAGAGATCCGCGTCCGTCTTGTACTGCTCGCCATAGGCTTCGGCGTAACGGTTGATGTAGGCGGTGACCACGGAGGTGATGGCGATGAGGTAGGCCTTCTGCTCCGCCAGCTTGGCCATGACGGCGGGATCGTCCAGCAGCTCGTTGGCCACGATGAACTCCACCAGGCCGTCCTTGTCGGCATAGGGATCATTGCCCACCGCCCGGACGGTGTCGGGCAGATTGACGTCGTTGAAGAAGGCCTCGGCCTCGGCGAACTGATCATGGTTGCTCAGGCGGTTGGCCGGTGCCTCGCGCACCAGCTGGCAGAGCACCAGCTCGGCCTCGTAGTCCGACTCGCGCCACAGGGGGGCCTGCAACTGGTTGCCGAAGGTCTTCTTGTAGGCGAGGTTGAAGTCAAACAGCACCGAACTGCAGCCGCACGGTGTAGCTCAGCGGCCCGGTGGGCAGGGGCTTGCTCATCTTCCCCTTGGCGCTGAGGTTGGCATAGCACTTGAGGTACTCCCGGCCAAACAGCTCGTAGGCACGGTTGTTGTTGAAGTTGAGCTGGAAAGTACCGGCGCTCTCGCCCCCGTTGAACAACTGTTGCACGTGACTCATCTCTCTATCCTTATGGTGAGATTGGTAGACGGGTTGACCCGGTGCCGAGTGGCTACTTCCGGGCCAGCAACAGCCTAGCGAGGGAGAGGGGGTTTGGTTACTGCGAATAATCCCAGTGGCGGGGGCGGGATCCTGGGCTAGCCCCCTGACGGGGAGTATTTCTCGTTGTGTTTCATTCGGATATGGCTGTCATGGTCCCGTCATCCGGGGCGGGACCTTGATAAAAATCGGAAAAAGGGGAAAAGAGAGGCGACCCGGGATCAGGAAAGGCCGGTTTTATCATTTGCCAGACAAATAGAACCTGGCCATTGCATGAATTTTGCAAATACCCTTTGGGGGGCCGCTCACAGGGATGGCACGGGAGGCTTGTCTATCGGGAAGCAGGCTGGCAACATTTGCGTCACATTCACTCATCGGATCAGTTTGCAATGGACCTGCAACGCCTCAAAGCCAACCTCGCCCTGCGTCTGTTCGCCTGGCGCTACATTCCCGTCATTGGTTTCTGTGCCCCCGTCATCGAGCAGATGGACGCCAGGGCGCTGCGCATCCGCATCCCGCTGGGCTGGCGCACCCGCAACCACCTGGGCAGCATGTATTTCGGGGCGCTCGCCACCGGTGCCGACCTGGTGGGAGGGCTCCTGGTCATGGAGAAGGGGCGGGCGCGGCGCAAGAAGGTGCATTTCGCCTTCAAGGATGTGCAGGGGGAGTTTTTGAAGCGCCCGGAGGGGGACGTGCAGTTTGATTGCGCGGCGGGGGAGCTTATCGACGCCATGATCGACGAGTCCCTGGCGAGCGGTCAGCGCATCAACCGCCCCATCCAGGTGGTGGCCACCTGCCCGTCTCGCAACGGCGACGAGGCCATGGCCCGCTTCGTGCTGACCCTCTCCATCAAGGCCAGCTGAAGGCCCGAGGGCGCGCTGGCGCCCTTGTTCAAGCCGGGATCAGAGGATCTCGGGATTGACGCCTTCCTTCACCACGACCTTCATGCCGTTGAAGTTGACCACCCGCTCGGCCACTGTGCTGGGTAGCGCTGGCGTGGCAGGGCGTCAGGATCAGAGGATCTCGGGGCTGACGCCTTCTTTCACGACCACCTTCATGCCGTTGAAGTTGACCATCCGCTCGGCCACTGTGCTGGGAAGCGCTTGCGTGGCAGGGCGTCAGGATCAGGGGATCTCGGGACTGCTCCCTTCCTTCACCACGGCCTTCATGCCGTTGAAGTTGACCACCTGCGCGGCCACTGTGCTGGGTAGCGCTGGCGTGGCAGGGCGTCAGGATCAGAGGATCTCGGGGCTGACGCCTTCTTTCACGACCACCTTCATGCCGTTGAAGTTGACCACCTGCTCGGCGACTATCTTGCAGCGTTTGCGGGTCTCGACCTGACCGTCCACTTCCACCAGGCCCTCGGCGACCAGCGCCTTGGCGGCACCGCCACAATCGGCCCAACCCTGATGCTTGATCAGGTCACACAAGGCAACGAAGGGGTGACCTTCGAGCAGAAACGTCTCCATGGGAAATCCTCTAGCTGGATGAATGGCTGAAACAGCGGGGGCTCATTCTAGGCAGTTAGGCGGGGCAGGGAAAGGGCCCGGGCCGAATTGCCCCGAAAAAGGGGCGAGCACAGGCAAAAAAACCAGCCCGACCGGGCTGGTTGTGTCTCTGGGGGCCACTGGTGCTCAAGGGAGCTTCACCACCGCTTCCCCCGTCACGGCGAGGGCGCCGCCCTGGGTGAAGATGCGGGTGGCCAGGGTGGCGATGGGCTTGTCGCTTCGAAGGGCAATCACCTCCACCTCCGCCGTCACCTCGTCCCCCACGAACACCGGCAGTTTGAAGCCGAGGCTCTGGCCCAGGTAGATGCTCCCCTTGCCTGGCAACTGCTGACCGAGCAGCCCGGAGAAGAGGCTCGCCAGCAACATGCCGTGGACGATGGGGCGCTCGAACACCGTCGTGGCGGCGAAGTCCGGGTCCAGGTGCAGGGGGTTGAAGTCCTCCGACAGCGCGGCGAAGGCGGCCACCTCGGCCGGGCCGAAGCGCTTGGTCAGGCTGGCTTTCATGCCCACGGCAAGGGGTTGTGTACTCATGCGGGTTCCTCTTCTTGCTTCCTGACGCCAGCAAACACCGGATTGAGCCGTACCTTGACGTAGCTGCCGGGGGCCGCCTCCAGCCCCTCGACAGGCTGCCGGGCGGGGACGGGCTCTGCCTCGTCACGGTCTTTGATAAAGCGCATCATCTCGGGCCACCAGGAGCCGCTCTGGTGGGTCGCCCCCGCCAGCCACTGCGCCGGGCTGTCCGCCTCGGCCCCGTTTTGCCAGAAGCCGTATTTGTTGGCATCCGGCGGATTGATGATGCCGGCGATGTGCCCGGATTCGGCCAGAATGAAGCGCCGCTCGCCCCCGAACAGCGCCATGCCCTGCCAGGTTCCCTGCCAGAGGGCGATGTGATCGTCCACGGCGGACACCTGCAGCACCGGGGTCTTCACCTTGGCGAGATCGATGCGGGTGTGGCGGATCTTGAGCTCCCCCTTCACCAGCTGGTTTTCCAGGTAGAGTCGGCGCAGCAGGCTGTTGTGGGTCTTGCCCGCCACGTTGGTGCTATCGCTGTTCCAGTGCAGTAGATCGAACGCCACCGGGCTCTGGCCCTTGAGGTAGCTGTCGATGTAGTAGTTCCAGTAGAGGCTGTTCTCCCGCAGCAGACTGAAGGAGACCGCCAGCTGGCGCCCGTCTATGATGCCCCTGGCCTCGTTCTGCGCCTCCAGTGCCGCGATGATGGGCTCGTGGATGAAGATGCCAAGCTCACCGGGCTGGGAGAAGTCCAGCAGGGTGGTGAACAGGGTGGCGCTGCGTACCCGCTGCTTCTGGCGCCGCGCCGCCAGCCAGCCCATGGCGAGTGACAATGCGGTGCCACCGATGCAGTAGCCGATGCCGTGCACCTCCCGCTCACCGGTGGCCGCCTCCACGGCGTCCAGGGCGGCGATGACCCCGTCCACCACGTAGTCGTCGAGATCGACCTGCCCCTGTGCCACCCCCGGGTTGCGCCAGGAGATCATGAAGACCGTCTGTCCCTGGGCGACCAGCCAGGCCACCAGGGAGTTCTGGGGGCGCATGTCCATGATGTAGTACTTGTTGATGAAGGGGGGCACGACCAGCACCGGGGTCTTGCCCACCGTCGCCGTGGTCGGGCTGTACTGGATGAGCTCAAAGAGCTCGGTGCGCAGCACTACCCGGCCCGGGGTAGTCGCCAGATCCCTGCCGAGCTCGAAGGCGGACTCGTCGGTCAGGCGGATGTTGAGGTGATCGGCGCTGCGCTCCAGATCTTCGGCCAGGAGCGCAAGGCCGCGCACCAGATTCTGGCCGTCGGACTCCAGGGTGAGCTTGAGCAGCTCCGGGTTGGTGGCCAGGAAGTTGCTGGGAGCCATGGCGTTGACGTACTGGCGGGTGAAAAAGCGCAGTCGCTCCCGGCTCTTCTCGGGCACGCCCTCCAGGGCATCCACCGCCGCCAGCAGGTGTCTTGCGGTCAGCAGATAGGATTGCTTGAGGTAGTCATAGAGGGGTTGCTCGCTCCAGGCCTCGGCCTTGAAGCGGCGATCGCTGCGATCCGGGGTGATCACCGGCTCGCTCGGCTGGCCTGCACTCTTGAGCAGGGTGTGCTGCATCAGCTTGAGCTGATCCTGCCACCAGTTCATCTGGGACTGGATCAGCTGCCAGGGCTGCTGGCTGCCCTGCTCCAGCACCTTGCCCAGATCGTCCAGACTGGTCTGCAGCAGGGCCTGGGCCGTGCGCTCGGTCTGGGCTCTGGCCATGGCCAGCAGCTTGTCGTTGTAGTGGGCCAGGGCCTCGAACAGCGGGCCGTAAGATGATTGGCTCATGCGTTCTCCTTCACCCACGCCCGGGGCGGGCACTTGCCCGTTCTGTCGAGTCGTGGGGAGATGTGGCTGCCCGCAAGACGGGCAGCCAGGGGTTATCAGGCCTTGCCCGTGCTCTTCTTGATGCCATCTGCGGTCAGGGCATCCAGCTCTTCCTTGAACTGCTGGCCGAGGGCGCTGAGCTTCTGGATGTCATCCAGCATCTGGCGGGAGAGCTGGCTGGCGCTCTCCAGCTGCACGGTGCCGAGGGCCGCCAGGCTCTGGGCATCCTGCACCTTGCCGACGGCCTGCAACTGGTTGAGCCCCAGTTCGGCGTAGGCATTGGCGGACGCCAGTTGCAACCGGGTCAGCTGTTCGATGTTGCTGGCCAGCAGCTGGTTGTAGCGGGTGAGGGGGGCGGCAAAGCCTTGCATCTGCTCGGTAAAGCTCTTGATCACGTCCATATTCATCATGGGTCTCCGGTTCGGCAGAACACTGTTTTTGCGGGTCAATCGACCCTTCTTGCGGGTACAGCACGTCATCCCTGTGTTACGTGTTGTTTGCTCTGTTCAAACACACGTTTGAGCATTCTGCAACCAATCCACCTTTGGTGTAAATGACATAAATGTTAGTTTCTGTTTGAATTTTCCAATCCGCCGAGAAAGCCATCCCCGGATTCAGACGAGAGGTGACGCAGGGAAAGGGTCGGGGTCTCGTTCCCCGGGGCCTGCGCTGGTACCCTTGAGCCACACCCTCTTCACAAGGAATCCCCGATGAAACCGTTCGCCCTGCTGCTCGGCTGTGGTGCCCTGACCCTTGCCGGTGTCGCCCAGGCCAGCACGCCGCTCCAGATCTCCCTGCCCGGTGTCAACCTGCCCTCGTCCAATCAGGTGGAAGGGGCACGGGCTTCCTTCCTCTACGGCCGCACCGGCCAGGTGAAGGGGATCGATCTGCCGGTGTTCGCCCTCTCCGACGTGGATCAGTTCACCGGCCTGCAGCTTGGTGTGTTCTTTGGCGCGAGCCGGGTGCGCCACCAGTTTGGCGGGGTCGCCATCAACGCCGTCAACTGGCACGAAGGGCAGGATACCGGCCTCAATCTGGGCTTCGTCAACCTGACCAACAATGTGAAGGGGCTCAACTGGGGTGCGGTCAACATCGCCCAGGGCAATGCCCTGGCCAACGTCGGCTTCGTCAACTATGCCGAACGCACCACGTTCCAGCTGGGGTTCGTCAATGCCACCAAGCACCTGGACGGCTTGCAGATTGGCCTGGCCAACTACGCCGAGAACGGCATCTTCCCCATTCTGCCCCTGATCAACTTCAAGAAATCCTTCTAGGGACCAACTTGCCCTTGCTTTAGGAGGGGCAGCCATTACCCTGTGCTCCATCAAGGTTGCACAGAGGTAACAGGGGCATGACAACGGAACACATGGACGCCATCGGCATCGGTTGGGACGTGAGGGGCTGGCAGGGCAATGCCCAGGCGGTGGCGGTGGTGGGTTGGCAGGCCCGGGAGTCCCGTCTGCACTGGCTCGGGATTTCCCCCCTGTTTCGCCTGAGCTCCCGGGTCGCGCCGGATCTGGATGCCCTGCTGCGCCCGGCCCTGCAAGACGAGGTGGCGCTGATGCAAGTGCTGGCCTGCCCGCGCCTTGCTCTCGGCATCGATGCGCCCCTGGCCTTTCCCCGCGCCCTCGCCGATCTGCTGGCGGGGCGGGGGAGCGGCTTTCCCGTGCCTCAGCGGGAGATTGACAACCCTTACGCCTACCGGGATTGCGAGCGCTGGCTCCATCAGCACTATGGCAAGAAGCCCCTCTCCGCCACCTTCGACCGGCTCGGCAACAACGCCACCCTGGCCCTCTCCATGCTGCCGCGCCTCGGGGATCTGCAACTGGTGCCAAAACAGGCGAGGGCTGCCGGGCGCGCGGTGCTGGAGGTCTATCCCGCCCTGGCCAAAATGGGGGGCAAAGCCTCTGCGGTGCGGCCCGAGCTGCAACCCTACCTGCCGGCGTCCCTCATCCCTGGAACGGATCCCTATGATGCCGCGCTCTGCGCCCTGATGGCCCTGCAATTTGCGGCCGAAGGGGTCGTCACCTCGCTGCCTGCCCTGGTGGACCTGCCGGACGAGATGGCACCGGACGAAGGCTGGGTCTACCACTTCGCCCGGGATTGAGGCGCCCAAGGGCACTACGCTCCCTCTGATGAGACTGCTGGCGACTTGCTGTCGCCACTGTGTATGGCTTGCCGTTGCCACGGTGTCAGGCAAGGGCAGGCCGCGTTCGTCCTTGTGATCTTCCGACGCCTCCTTGACCCTTGCCGTTGTTGCCTTATTTTGCGACTGCCGACTGCCGACTGCCGACTG
>NZ_CAWMFQ010000051.1:0-8841 GCF_963866995.1 Aeromonas sp. ZOR0002
CCGCCACATCCGGGTGGGAGCGCAGCCTCCCCTTGAGCACGTTTTCCCCCACCTGATAAAAGAGCGGGTTGGCGGGATCGCTCTGGGGCCCTTCGGCCAGCGCCGCCAGCTCGGGGGAGAGGCTAAGCAGTGGCACAGTCGCATCCAGCCTTGCCGCCATGAAGAAGGCGCAGGAGAGGCGCGATACCCCGGGAGGCGGGCTCACCACCCGGTGCAGGGTGGCCTTGAGGTAGCCGTCGGACGCGAGCTCCAGCAGCTCGCCGATGTTGACCACCAGGGCGCCCGGCAGGGGGGGCGCGGGGATCCAGCCATCCGCCGTCTCCACCTCGAGCCCGGAGTGATTGTCCTGCATCACCAGGGTCAGGTAGCCGGGATCCTTGTGGGCACCTACCCCCTGACCACTGCTGCCTTCCGGTTGTCCGGGGTAGTGAATGAGCTTCATGTGCTGGTAGGGGGCACCGCGAATGCTCTCGTCAAATACGCAGGCGGGCTGCCCCAGCACCTCTGCGAAGGCGTCCAGCAGGGTGAGGGTGATGTCGCTCAGTCGATCCTGCCATGCCAGCAGACGTGTCTTCATCTCGGGCAGGACGGCGGGCCACTGATTGGGGCCGATGAGGCGCTGCCAGGGTTCACGAATGTGCGCCACAGGTAGGGCCTGCGCCTCGTTCATGATATCGAACTGCTCCCGCAGATCCGGCCTTGCCCGGGTGAGCTCTGCCCCCACCCGGTTGTAGCCGCGAAAGTGGGGGGAGTGGACCATCTGCACCGCCAGTTTTTCTTCAAGTGACAGGGCGAAGAAGCGGGCGGCGAGCGCCAGGGTCTCCTGGCGCGCCGATTCGCTCAGATCATGGCCCACCAGATAGAAAAAGCCCACTTCGCGGGCGGCCTGGCCAAGCTGCGTCAGCATCTGGCTGCGTGCAGCGGGGGTGCCCTTGAGGGCGGCGAGATCGATGATCGGCAATGATGGGGTGGTCATGGGCATCTCCTCACTTTCCGTGAACGGGGTCTGCGTGCCCCGGCGTGCGGGGTGTTGCGAAACCGGGGCGCACTCTTCTTGAGTGGCGCCGTTTGGGTTGAGGGTGATGCTACTGTTCGAGGTTACAAGGTGGAAGCAACAAAATATTCTTAGTTATATACAAAATTCGAAATGGAATTCGGACTTTAGCGAATGGAACGAGCAACGGGCGGCTCAGGCGGCGATCTGCCGTACCGGGTGAGAGCGACATTGGCGTGACGGGATAGACGCGGGAGAGAAAAGGCGGAGGGAGGCATCCGCCTCCCTCCGTGTGACTGTCATGGGAAGGGTTGCTGGCGCGCCTTTCCTCAATAACCCAGGGTGAAACGCTGGCGCAGGTGAGCCGGTGCTTGCGCCTCGTTCAGCACCCCGTCCGCCAGATCGCCGACCGTGATCCCGGCGGGCTGCTCGCCGCTGAACAACACCTGATCCGTGCCAAGGCGGTAACCGCCGCGCTTCTCGCCGGGTTCGAGGAACACGGGTGGGGAGACGAAACGCCAGTCGAGGGTGGTTTCCCGGCGAAGGGCGGTGAGACCGTCCCGGGCCGCGAGGGCCCCTTGCTTCCACTCTGCCGGGAACTCCGGGGTGTCCACCAGCTGCACGCCCGGGGCGATTTCCAGACTGCCGGCACCGCCGACCACCAGCAGCCAGCTGTTGGCCGCGACGGCGGCGGCCACGATGGCGCTGGCCCCCTTGAGGTACTGATCGTAGATGTCCGGGGCACTCCAGCCCGGGTTGTAGGCACTGATCACCCGATCGTGCCCCTTGAGCACCCTGGCCAGTGCCTGGCTGTCCTGGGCGTCCACCGCCACGGCGGTGACTTGCGGGTGAGCGGCGACCTTGCTCACGTCACGCACGATCGCGGTGACCTGATGACCGCGGCTGACGGCCTCCTGGAGGATGGCTGAACCGACAAAACCGCTGGCACCGATGAGGGCAATCTTCATGGGAATTCTCCTTCACTGTGGGAATGGGGCTATCCTACGCCCCCGAGTATGATTTAATAATCCACTTAAAATTGCATTCACTTGTAAGCAGGGCTTCATAATGGATCAGCTCAGACGCTACGCCATCTTCGCCGCCGTGGTGGAGGCGGGCAGCATGACCGGCGCCGCCAAGGCCCTCGGCATGACCCCGTCCGCCGTGAGCCAGCATATCAGTCAACTGGAGAGCCAGCTCGGCCTGCCCCTGCTGCACCGCTCCACCCGCCGCCTCAGCCTGACCGAGGCGGGGGAGGTGGTGTGGCAGGGTTGCCAGTCGTTGCAGCAGACCCTGAACGACACCGAGCTGCGCCTCTCGGAGGTGCGCGACAGCCTGCTCGGAGAAGTGCGGATCACCGCGCCGGTGGGGATGGCGGGCCAGCCCCTGGCGCGGGCGCTCTCGCCGCTGCTGCAGGCGCACCCCGGCCTGGGCATCCAGATCATTGCCGACGACGAGAAGCGGGATCTCATCAAGGATCGCATCGACGTGGCGCTGCGGGTCGGCACGCTTGAAGATTCCACCCTGGTGGCGCGCAGGCTGGGTCAGACCCGGATGTTGCTGTGTGCCTCGCCCGCCTATCTGGCACGCAAGGGCACGCCGCGCAGCCCGGCGGATCTGCTGGCCCACGACTGGCTGGCCTCGGACATGCTGGGGGGCGGGATACTGCTGCTGGACGAAAAGGGGGAGGCCCACAAGATCAAGCCCAAGCCCAGGGTGCTGTGCAACAACGTCTTGCCCCTGCGCCAGTTTACCCTGGCAGGGCAGGGGATTTCGCTGCAACCGGAAGGTGAAATAGAAGAAGATATCGCCACCGGTCGATTGCTCGTGCTGCTGCCGGGCTTTTTGGCCCCTCCCATGGAGATCCATGCCATCACCCCCCAGCGGGAGATCCCGGAGAAGGCGCGGCGGGTGATCAGCGCCCTTCGCATCCACTTTTCCGAGCATGGCCAGAGCCGTCTACCCTGAGCGGGGCGGGATGAATAGCCAGGCGGTGCGCCAGCCTTGCGGTCGGCGCGACACCCCTGTTTAATGTGGCCCTCCCGGGCCAGAGTGCCCTCTGCTGGCGTGGTCTCAAGCGCATCATGACATCGACTTCTCCCCACCCACTCCGTGAGCCGACACCCGAGGCGCGCACCCACCTCACCCGCATCGAGCGAGTGCTCGACTATATCCATGCCAATCTGGATCAGCCGCTCTCCCTGGAGGCGTTGGCCCGGCAGAGCTGCTGGTCCCGCTGGCAGTTGCAACGGGTATTCCTGCATGAGACGGGCCAGACGGTGGCTCACTATGTGCGCGAGCTGAAGCTGAGCATGGCGGCGGAGGCGCTGCTCTCCACCCGGCTGCGGGTGCTGGATGTGGCGCTGGATCACGGGTTTGGCTCGGAAGTGAGTTTCAGCCGCGCCTTCAAGCAGCAATTTGGCTGCTCGCCGCTGGCGTATCGCAAGCGGGCCCTGCGGCTGGGGTTGCGCACGCCTCTGGTGCGGGCGGCGGTCCCCCGCTCTGCCTCTCCCAACCTGGTGCAGGTGCGCATAGAGAGCCTGCCGGCGTTCACCTTGCAGGGGGTCAGGGGCACGATTCGGGGGTTGTTCGATGCCTCACCGGATTTTCAGCAGACGGTGCCCGCCATCTGGCGAGCGCTGCGCGAGACGGGGGCGCTGGGCTTGTCGAGGGAATGGCTGGGGGTGGTGGATGTGTCGGGGGCAGGGGAGCGGCTGCCTTACTGGGCCGGAGTGGCCACGACGGCGCCTACGCCCCCCGGCCTGTCGAGTCTCGACGTGCCGGTTCAGGAGTATGCCGTGCTCACCCACAAAGGACCCATTGCCCAGCTGGGGGAGAGCCTGCACTGGTTCATCCTGCACTGGCTGCCGGAGTCGGCATACCGGGGGCTGGACGGTTTCGAACTGGAGCGCTATGCCCCCGGCTTTGACGGCCAGCAGCCCGACGCCACCATGGAGTACTGGCTGCCTGTCGCCCCCCGTTAGGGAAGGAGGCTCATTTCGGCATGGCGCCGGGATGGCTCCGGGCGTGTGGCGCTGGCCAGGAGATCAGTGAACTGGGCCGGTGGCAGCGGCTTGGCGAAGTAGAAGCCCTGCAAGTAGTCGATGCCATAGTGGCGTGCCATCTCGACCTGCTCCTGGGTCTCCACCCCCTCGGCGACCAGAGCCAGCCCCATGCGATGGGCGAGATCCAGGATGTTTTCGACGATATGGCGGGAGGGGCCTTCCTCTTTCATTCCCTTGATAAAGCTGCGATCGATTTTGATGATGTCCACATGGAACATCTGCAGATAGCAGAGGCTGGAGTGGCCGGTGCCAAAGTCATCGATGGCGATGAGCACGCCCAGCTCGTCCAGGGCATCGAAGATGGCGCGGGTCTGCTCGTCCGCATCCACCATCTCCCGCTCCGTCACCTCGAGCACCAGGCGCAGATCCTGGCCCGGGAAAGCGCGAAGAAAGTCGCGGCACTCGGCGACGATGTCCTGGTTTTTGAAGTGCTGGGCGCAGACATTGACGGCGACGTGAAAGCCGGGGGGCAGCCTGTCGGCCACCCCGACCAGATAATCCCGGGTCTGGGCCATCAACTGGCGAGTCATCGGCACTATGTAGCCGCACTCCTCCGCGAGGGGGATGAAGTGGTTGGGGGCAATCATCCCTTGTGTGGGATGACGCCAGCGCATCAACACTTCACAACCGCGCAGGCGCCCCTGCCTGTCCATCACGGGTTGCAGATGGGGGATGAACTCCCGGGCCGCCATGGCTCTGGCAAGCTCGCTGCGGGGGGAGCCGCTGCGCCCCCTCAGATAGAAGGTGAGCAGCCCCAGCAACAGCGCCAGCACAGGGGCGGCAAGCAGGTTCTCCTGGTTGTACGCCCAGGCAAACGCCAGCACTTCCTTGTAACCGTTGAGCGCCACCAGGCGATAGGGATGAGCGGTGGGCTCGCTCTGTTGCAGACGCTGTCCCCCTTCCAGCAGGCGGGCTGCGGGCAGGGTCCTGCCGTGGCCATCGAGGGCCTGGTCCCCGAGGAGGAAGAAGAGGTTGTCCTCTCCCATCACGGCCTGCAAGGCGCCGAAGATGTGGAAGCCGTCCAGCTCCACCAGCAGGGTGCGATCGCCGGATGGCTGACGGTAGAGGATGGCGGTCTGCCCGGTGATGGGGCTGTGTCTGGCGAGGATCAGCGTCTGGTTGCCCGCCGGGCCACGGGGAATATCCCGGGTGAGGATGGGCCTGTGCAGGGTGGTACAGCGCAGTTGCTGCCCCTCCAGCACATAGAGTGCCCGCGCATAGGGGGAGGCGGTGATGAGGTCGCGCAGGGCCAGTTGCTCATCCTGGCAGCGGCCCATGGCGAGGGGGTGGGCGGCCTCGACCAGGGACTGACTGTCGTTGATGGCGCTCTCTATCATGGCCCTAGCATGGTTCAGGCTGCGCGCGTTGTCCTTGCGAAGGCCGCTGGCCGCCTGCAGGAGGTTGAGGGCGGTGAGGCCGACCAGCAAGAGGAGCCCGAGCACGATGGCCAGACGCAGACGCTGTGCCAGGGGATCAGTCGGCATGGTGCACCCGATTCTTGCCGGCATCCTTGGCCTGATAGAGCGCCTGATCGACCCGCGCCAGCAGTTGCTCGGCGGACTCCTGTCGCCACAGTCCCAGCCCGGCAGAGAAGGTCACCACCAGGTCCGGTTCGCGCCATGACCGCTGTGCCACCTGGGTGCGCCACTGCTCGAGCATCGTCCGTGCTCTGACGCTGTCCTCCCCGGGAATGATGATGGCCAGCTCCTCGCCGCCGTAGCGGTAGAGGGTGGCCTCCTGGCCTGCAATCTGCCGCCCTTCCCGGGCAACCGCCCGCAGGACGTCGTCACCGACCGGGTGGCCGTGGGTGTCATTGATGGATTTGAAGTTGTCCAGATCGATCAACCCCAGGCAGAAAGGGCGGCCGGCGATCAGCTGGTCGTCGAGTGCCTTGTCAAAGCAGCGGCGATTGAACAGACCCGTCAGGGCATCGGTGTTGGATGCCTCCACGGCTTCCTGCATCTGGCGATGGCCGCTCTGGATCTCCTGGCGCAACTGATCCCCTGGTTTGCCCGCGTGGATGCGTCCGGTGCGCATCAGGGCGATGATCTCGAAAATCATCTTGCTGAGCACATGACGCAAGGACCACCAGCAGAGCAGGCAGATCAGCATGCAGCCCACCAGGGTGATCTGGAGCTGGTGGGACTCGCTGCTGCTTACCTCCTTGAACCTGGCATCGCTGACGGCATAGATGACGAACCAGTCCGGGTTGGAGAAGGAGTAGTAGTAGAGGTGGGTCTGGCGCTTTGCATCGAAGAGGTGGTCGGCGCCGTTGGTCATCTGCTCGATGAGCCGGCGGTCCACGCGATGGCGAAACAGGTTCCCCACATCCGAATGCAGCAGGATGTCGCCCGCCCGATCGACCAGGTAGAACTCCCCCTTGAGAGGGCTCATGAGCTGACGCAGGGGATAGCTCATCTGCTCGAGATCCACGTTCATGGCCAGGGTGCCGAGGAAGAACCCCTCCTTGTCGAGCAGGGGGCGGGAGACGGAGACGCTGCGGCTCTTGTCATCGAACTTGCTGGGGTAGTGGTCGGTGTAGTGCACGAAGAGGGTTCGCACGGCGGCCGCGAGAAACCAGGGGCGCTCCCTGGCATCAACGTGCTCCCCGACCGGCAGATGGGGGATGGAGTTGAACCGCCCCTGCGGATCGGCGAGCAGGATGCTCTTCACATAGGGGGTGAGCGCCAACGTTTGCATCAGGGAGAGGCCAAGGGGCGTGTGATCCTCATTGAGGAAGGCATCCAGGCCTGATTCATCGATGACACTGCCCGTTTCGTTGAGGACATGCTCCAGTGACTTGAACTGTGGCTCGATGGACTGGGTCGCCATGTTGTGCACGAACATGGCCGCCACCTTGTGGTACTTGCGCTCGGCAGAGGTCCGGATGCTGACACTGACGGCCATCAGGGCGATAAGCAGGGTCAGGATGATGACTCCGAAGGTGACGTTGAGCTGGGTATCGCAGTGCAGATTTTGGTGGGCGGTCTCATTCATAGGCGTGTGCTGATGGCTTGGTATTGTCTCAATCAGGGCTGATAAAAGGGTGGGCATGCTATCGCCTCCTTTATCAATAGCGATTGACCAGGATCAACAAGGGGAGGGAGAACGCGACCATACTTGTCTGATGAGTGTGAATATGGGGGTTAAAATGCCGCCATGTTCTGAATATGTGATGGTTACTTGCTAGTTGGCTGTGAAAGTGAAGGCGGTGACCTTCATCAGGCGGCCATGATGAGCCCTCCCTGAGAGCTTCGACGGCGTTGCCATGTTGCTTCTGATAGGAGATGGCGTGCCTGCCACCCTCGCTTTTCCCGCTTCCCCGCCAACATGCCCCAAATTGTTATTATCGGGGCAAAATAGAACAATAAAATGCAAATGATATTTGTTACTATTCACATGCAGTAAGTAATCGAGGATCAGATGCAGCTTGTTCACCCCCCTTTGACCCTGGTCGCCGTGACCATCTCCACCCTGCTTGCAGGCTCTGTACAGGCCGCCGCGTCCGACAGCCAGGATACGGCCACCGCCGACGAGACCCTGACCGTGCTCGGCCAGACCTATCGCAACACCGCGACCAAGACCCGGCTCGACCCCATCGAGACGCCCCAGGCCATCTCGGTGGTGGATGGGGAGACCCTGTCGCTGCGCGGCGTCAGCTCGGTGAGCGAGGCGCTGCGCTACGTGCCCGGCGTCAACACCGAGCTGCGGGGCGGGGCGGTCAATCGGCTGGATCTGTTCAACATCCGTGGCTTTGACAACTACCAGAACTTCTATGACGGCCTGCTGCTCCAGTACAACGACTGGAACCTGCAACCCCAGATAGATCCGGTGGCCATCGAGCAGCTGGAGGTGTTCAAGGGGCCGACATCGGTGCTCTATGGCAGCATGCCCCCCGGCGGCATGGTCAACCTCATCGCCAAGCGCCCCCAGCGGGAGAGCAAGCACAACGTGAGCGTGGCGACCGGCACGGGCACCCTCAAGGAGATGACCCTCGACAGCACCGGTGCCATCAACGAGCAGCTCGCCTATCGGCTGGTGGGACTGGCACGGGAGAAGGATGGCCAGGCGGTGACCTCGAAGGAGGAGCGCTACGTCTTTGCGCCGTCCCTGGACTGGCAGCTCGGCGAGCGCACCCTGCTGAACCTCAACCTCTACTACCAGAAGGATCCCGAGGCCGGCATCTACACCACTGTGCCCGCCAGCGGCTCGGCCAAGTCCAACCCCCTGGGGCAGCTTGGCAGCGATACCTTCCTTGGTGACGAGAACTGGAACGAGTACAACCGGGATGTGACCCTGCTGGGCTACAAGCTGAGCCACGACTTCAACGAGCGCTGGCAGGTGCTGCAAAATGCCCGCTACATGGATGCGTCCGCCTATCAGCGCAACACCTACAACGCGGCCCTGGCGGTGGACAACCGCACCCTGGCCCGCAACGCCTATCTCACCGATGAAGACTCTCGCGGCGTTGTCATCGACAACCAGCTGGCGGGCAAGGTACAGACGGGCTCTGCCCAGCACAACCTGCTGCTCGGGGTCGATTACCAGTACCTGGATGCCCATGTCCTCTACCGGGATACCCTCGACTACTCGGCGCCCAGCATCGACATTTTCAACCCGAACCATAGCCAGATAGTCCCAGAGGCACTCACTTTCAACTACCAGGATAAAAAGGTGATCCGTCAGTCCCAGACCGGCGTCTATCTGCAGGATCAGGTGCGCCTCGATCGGCTGGTGGCCATCGGCGGCGCCCGCTACGACCGCTACCGGATGGACACCGAC
>NZ_CAWMFQ010000051.1:8857-12393 GCF_963866995.1 Aeromonas sp. ZOR0002
CGGACCCTCTATCAGGGGGCGGACAGCCAGTCCCTGGCCCACCTCGATCAGGACAACCTCTCCTTCCGCGTCGGCGCCCTCTATGAGCTGGATGGCGGCTTCTCCCCCTATGCGAGCTATGCCGAGAGTTTCGAGCCGGTGCCGGGGGCGGACAAGCAGGGCCAGGCGTTCAAACCAGCGACCGGTCATCAGTGGGAAGGGGGCGTCAAGTTCCTCTCCGACGACATGAGCAAGACGGCGACCCTGTCGGCGTTCCACATCACCAAGAAGAACGCCCTGGTGACGGATCCGGACAATGTCTACGGGCCCAAGCTGCAGACCGGGGAGACGGTCTCCAGGGGCATCGAGCTTGAGGGGAGAGCCGATCTCACCAGCCAGCTGGATCTGGCCCTCAACTACACCCTGATGGACATGGAGATCACGCGTGACACCACCACGCTGCAGGGCAAGACGCCGGTCTGGGTCCCCAGACAGATGGCGTCGCTGTGGAGCAACTACTACCCCGGCGGCAACCTCGAGGGGATGCGAGTGGGCGCCGGCCTGCGCTACGTGGGGGAGGCCGAGATGGATGCCGCCAACACCGACAAGGTACCGGACTACCTCCTGATGGACATGTCCGCCTCCTACGATCTCGCCGCCCTCAGCGCAAGCCTGAAGGGGGTGGGGGTATCGCTTGGCGCCAGCAACCTGTTCAACAAGACCTACTACTCCTGCTACGACCAGAACAACTGCTGGTTCGGGGCCGAACGAAGCGTGGAGGCGCGACTCAAATACGCATTCTGACCTTGCGCCCCGGCACGCGCCCGGGGCCCTTTCAACGAATGGGCGAGGAGAGGGGGCGCGGTGTGCCGCGCGGCCTTGGCCGGGAGAAAGCGGACGCGGAACGCGCCCTCGTCTCGGATCACCAGGCCCTGTTCGCGGCGGCGGCCAGCCTGATCCCGTCCCTCAAGGGGAACCTGGTGGCGGTCGGTGACGTGCGCCCGCCACTGACGGATGCGACCGGAGCGGCGTCGGCCGAGGTGGCCGCAGCCCTCCATGCGCACTGGCAGCAGGCACACCCGGAGGCGGGGCCCGCCTACTGGCTCACCCGCAGCTGGGGCATGCTCTGCTGGCAATCCATCTATCTCGCCATGGTGGCCGTCTATCGCCATCAGGCCGTGCCTGCCCTCGACAGGCTGGGACAGGGGCATGAGGCCGGCGTGGTGTCGGGCTTTACCCTGCCGGCCGAGCCCATGATCAGAGGGGAGGCCGGCGTGTTGATCAAGACGGCAGGAGAGCGACTCCAGGCGCACTGGCAGGGGCTGTTCACCCTCCTTGGGACGGCGCAGCGGCTGCGCCCCGGTTTCGTGCGCCCGCTCCTGGCGGACGATCTGCTGGCGGCCCTGGTGCGGGTGCCCGATTTCTTCGGGGAGGTGAGTCGGGAGGAGGTGAGGGCCCATGCCCCCCTCTGGCTTGAATCCTGTGGCCTGCCGTCGGCACATCTGACGGGTTGGCGCGAGGCGGGCCTGCCCCGGGACGAGGCCTTCCCGGGCTATGTGCGCCAGCGCTGCTGCCTGCACTACAAGCGCCGGGATGGGGAACTGTGTGGCAACTGCCCGCGAAGGCTGGGTGGGGCGAGGAGTGATGAGTGCTGATACCCGACTCTTCGTCTGCGCGGGCAACCCGTGATGAAAGCCGCCGGATCTTGGCGGCTTTTTTGTGTCCGGCTTACTGGGCCGCCATCCGGGTGCGGATGCGCTCGAACAGGCTCTGCAGGCAGGCCTGATCTTTGTCGGCGGCGCGCACGGCGCCATACATGTGGCGGCGAATGCCCTCCCCGAGAGGGCGCGCCTCAAGCAGGCCCTGGCGCACGAACTCCTCGCTGGCCCAGCGGGGCAGGGCGGCGAGCCCGAGCCCGGCGGCGGCCATCTGCAGCATGACAGAGGTGTTGTCCACTGGTTTGCAACGGGCGGGCTCCACCCCGGCCGGTTGCAGGAAACGGCTGAACACGTCCATGCGCGCCCGCTCCACCGGATAGACCAGCAGCACCTCCGGCCGCAGATCGTCCGGTGCGAGGCGCCGCTGCTGGCAGAGGGGGTGATCCGGCGCCATCACCAGGGTGAGATCGAAGGCGAACAGCGGCTCGAAATGAAGATCCCCGCGGGCCTGCACATCCGAGGTGAGCAGCAGGTCGAGCTGGCCGCCGAGCAGGGCACTGATGGCATCGAAACCCGGCACCGACTCCACCTCCAGATCCACGCCGGGCCACTGGCGGCGAAAGTCCGGCAACAGCGGGAGCAGCCACTGGATGCAGCTGTGGCAATCGAGGGCCAGATGCAGCCTGCCCGCCTCGCCGCTGTGCAGGGCGACCAGCTGGCGCTCGGTCTGGGCCAGGGCTGGCAGCACCTGGCGGGCCAGGGCCAGCAGATGCTGGCCTGCCGCCGTCAGCACCAGAGGGCGGCTTTTTCGAAGAAACAGCTCCAGATTGAGGCGGGTCTCCAGCTCCTTGAGCTGGTGGGAGAGGGCGGACTGGGTGAGGTTGAGGGTGAGCGCGGCCCCGGCCAGAGACCCTTGCTCGGCCAGGGCGCTGATGGTCTTCAGGTGTTTGAGATCGATGCCCAGATTGCTGCTCTGAGGGGGGCTGGATGGGGTGGGCGCGACCATGGCACTGCTCCTTTGTGCGTCAGTTGAGAAATTCTTGAGAGCCAGTTGAAGAGGATTCAATAGCCAAGGCCACCTTATCTTGTCATTTTGGATGTGTAAACATCTGGATGGCCAAACAATCCAGATCCTCATCAGATAAACGAGCATAAGGAATGGAACCTATGACCTGCGCACACACCCTGGGCTTTCCCCGTATCGGCGCCAAGCGCGAACTGAAATTTGCCCTCGAATCCTACTGGCGTGGCGAAACCACCCAGGCCGAGCTGGTCGCCGTGGGCAAGAGCCTGCGTGAGCGCCACTGGCAGGCCCAGCGTACCGCCGGGGTCAACCTGCTGCCGGTGGGGGATTTTGCCTGGTACGATCAGGTGCTGGGTACCAGCCTGCTGGTGGACGCCGTGCCTGCCCGTCACCGCCACGGCGACACCGACCTCGACACCCTGTTCCGGGTGGCCCGTGGCCGTGCGCCGACCGGCCCGGCGGCGGCCGCTGCCGAGATGACCAAGTGGTTCAACACCAACTACCACTACCTGGTGCCGGAATTTTACCGTGACCAGCGCTTCAAGCTGGGCTGGAGCCAGCTCTTTGACGAGGTGGAAGAGGCCAAGGCCCTGGGGCTGCCGGTCAAGGCGGTGTTGCTGGGCCCCGTCTCCTACCTGTGGCTTGGCAAGGAGAAAGAGAGCGGCTTCTCCCGCCTCGAACTGCTGGATCGCCTGCTGATCGTCTACCAGGAGATCCTGGCCAAACTGGCGGCCCAGGGGGTGGAGTGGGTGCAAATCGACGAACCGGCCCTGGCGCTGGACCTGCCGGACGAGTGGCGCCTGGCCTACCTCAAGGCATATGAGCGCCTGAGAGGCCCCAGCAAGCTGCTGCTCACCACCTACTTCGGGTCCGTG
>NZ_CAWMFQ010000053.1:0-9575 GCF_963866995.1 Aeromonas sp. ZOR0002
AGCAACGAGCTCATCGGCTCCGGGGTCGGCACCGAACAGCTGGAGCAGCTGCTCGGCACCGTGTTCCCGCAATATCCGGTGGTGCGCATCGACCGGGACAACACCCGCCGCAAGGGGGAACTCGAAACCCACCTCGGCGACATCAAGGCGGGCAAGTACAAGATCCTGATCGGCACCCAGATGCTGGCCAAGGGCCACCACTTCCCGGACGTGACGCTAGTGGGCCTGCTGGATGTGGATGGCGCCCTGTTCAGCGCCGATTTTCGCGCTGCCGAGAAACTGGCCCAGCTCTACACCCAGGTGGCGGGCCGGGCTGGTCGTGCCAGCAAACCCGGGTTGGTGGTGCTGCAGAGCCACCATCCCGAACACGCCCTGCTGCAGGATCTGACCCAGAACGGCTATGGCCACTTCGCCGACACGGCGCTGAAAGAGCGCCGCCTGCTGGGGCTGCCACCGTTCAGCCATCAGGGACTGTTCTGGGCCGAGGCCAACGGTCGCGACGAGGTGCAGCTGTTCCTCAGCCGTCTCGCCGATACCCTGCGCAGCGCCCGCTATCCCCAGGTGCAGGTGCTGGGGCCCATCAGCGGCTTCATGGAGCGCAAGGCGGGCAAGTTTCGCATGCAGCTGCTGGTGCAGGGGCCCAGCCGGGCGCCACTGGCCCAGTTGCTCGACTGGGCAGTGAAGGAGCTGGAGGGGTGGCCCGAGACCAAGCGGGTACGCTGGAGTCTGGATATCGACCCCACGGAACTGAACTAGCGCGGCTCTGCCAGCACGGCCTCCGCCAACACCCTGGCCTGTTCCAGAGCCAGGGGCTGCTGATAGCTGTGGGCCATCACCACGGCCCCTTCCAGCAGCAGGCATAACCCGGTGGCCTGCACCTCGGTGCATTCGAGGGCCTCCCTGACCCAGTTCAGCAACGCACGCTTGTGGGCCACCACCAGCTTGCGCACCGGGTGGCGAGGATCGGAGAACTCGGCGCTCGCGTTGATGAAGTTGCAGCCGTAGAAGTCGCTGCGGCCAAACCAGTCCGCAAAGCCATCGAGCAGTGCCAGCAACCTGGCCTCCCGTCCCGACACCCCATCCATCCTGGCATCGAGCAGGGCAAAGAACTCCGCATCCCGTGCCATCAGCACCGCTTCGATCAAGACATCCTTGGTGGGGAAGTGGCGATAGAGGGTGCGTTTGGTACTGCCCGCCTCGGCCCAGATGCGATCGATGCCGGTGGCGTGAAAACCGTGACGATTGAACAGCCGATAGGCTGTCGTCATCAGCTGTTGCCGTTTGTCGCTCATGGTGACTTTCCTCTTGAAGTACACCGATCTGTCTACCTAATGTCGCAGGCTGGATCAAGTGATCCGGCACAGACAAGGAGACAGGAGATGGAAACAAGACGATGGCGAAGTGCCTGGCTGGCAGGGCTCGGTGCCTGCCTGGCCATAATGTTGCTCGGCTGGCTGGACATGAGCTGGCAGTCGACCCTGTTGATGGCACCGTTCGGGGCAAGCTGTGTGCTGCTCTTCTCCCTGCCGGACAGTCCGCTGGCCCGTCCGCAGAACGTGCTGGGAGGCCACCTGTTATCGGCCACCGTGGGGTTGGTGGTGCAATTGCTACCGCTACCGATGGAACTCAAGCTGGCGCTGGGTGTGGGCCTGTCCATTGCACTCATGCAGGGACTGGGGCTGATCCACCCCCCTGCCGGAGCCAATCCACTGTTGATCCTGCTCACCACCCAGTCCTGGCCTTTCCTCTGGCAAACAGTGCTGCCCGGCGCCTTGCTGCTGATCATGGTGAGTCATTGCGCCAGGCGGCTGCAAACGTCACGGCTCACACCCACATAAACAACGAGGGGGCCAAGGCCCCCTCGTTGTTTAATAGCAAGGCAAAGATGGCTTATTCGGCAACCTGGGAGACCCCGGTCAGGCGTACCTCGACCCGGCGATCCGGGGCCAGACAGGCGATCATCTGCGCCTTGGCGCCATCCGGGCAGCTGCCCCCGGTCACGGGCGAAGACTCTCCCCGCCCTTCGGCACGCACCTTGTCGGCAAACAATCCCTTGGCGATGAGATAATCCGCCACCGTGCGGGCACGCTGTTCGGAAAGGGACTGGTTGTAGGCCTCCGAGCCGATGCGGTCGGTATGACCGATCACCGTCGCCACCCCGTCTTTCGGATTGGCTGCCAGGATCTGGGCAAACAGGTTGTCGAGGGCCTGACTGGCGGCTGGCTTCAGGGTCGCCTTGTTGAACTCGAACAGCACATCGGAATCCAGGCTGAACTGCTTCTCCACCAGCACGGGGGCCGGGGCGGGCGCAGGTTCGGGCGCAGGCGTTGGTGCCACCGGCTCGTCCCCGATCTGGCCGAAGCGATAGAGCATGCCGACCGACAGCAGGCCGTTGTCCATCTCGATGCCTGACTCGTCGAGGGAAGTCTTCCCAAGGGGGGTGGTGTACTGGTATTCGAGGCGGGCGGCCCAATCCTTGTCGATGGCGTATTCGACCCCCAGCGCCCCGACAAAGGCGGCACCATGATATTTGTTGCCCTCATGGGATTCGGAGAGGCTGCTGGTGCCATCGCTGGCCCTGACGTTGAGTGAGCTCTCGGTCCAGGCATAGGCCCCCCCGAGACGACCGTAGATATCCAGTGCCGAGGTTGCAGGCAGGATAATCTTCATGGTGGCCTGCACCATCTGGGCCTTGGCCTCGCCATCGAGTGCGAAATCAACCCCGTTGCCCGAGTAGTGCTTGTCCACCTGATACTTGCCGAGCCAGTCATAGCCGAGCTCAATCGCCACGTTTCTGTTCACCTGATAACCGGCAAACAGCCCCAGACCGAGATCATCGCTGTTCTCGTTCACCTTGGTCGCATCGAACAGCTCTTCGACCTGAGCGTTGTAATCCACCCCGTAATAATTTGACCAGCCGGCCTTGCCGCCGACATACCAGGTGTTGTCCTGGGCGGCAGCCTGCACCGTCCCTGTTGCCATCAAAGCGCCGATCAGGACGGCGAGCATAGATCTGTTCATGGATGAGCCCCTGCAATGAATTGTTATGACGCGGCTGCGTCTCTCTTCCCTGACGGGGCCCTGAACCCAAGCCCCGCATTCAGATTATCCCATCTGCAACCAGCCTCAAACGACCAGGGACTCAGGAGTGTGATATTGGCGACATTATCAGCCACCGTGCCCCCAATCATGGGGGCCGGCGCGTTGCCCATAAAAAAACGAAGAGCCGGGCTCTTCGTTTTTCATCTGGCAAGGGGATGGCTCCCCGCTCACTGACTGCCCTGGCTCGCCAGGAACAGGCGGTAGGCGGGATCCTCGCTCACCTCTTTCCAGCCGTAGCCAATCTCGTGCAGGTAGTCGTGGAAAGCCGCCACGTCCTCGTCCGGCAGCTCGAAGGCGCAGAGCACCCGTCCGTAGTCGGCGCCGTGGTTGCGGTAGTGGAACAGGCTGATGTTCCAGCGACAGCCCAGGGTCTCCAGGAAGCGCATCAGGGCGCCAGGCTGCTCCGGAAACTTGAAGCTGTAGAGACGCTCACCGAGGGGCCGGGCCGGGCGGCCGCCAATCATGTAGCGCACGTGGTTCTTGGCCAGCTCGCTCTCGGTCATGTTGACCACCGGATAACCGTTGCCGCCGAGTTGATCGATGATCTGGCCCAGCTCCTCGTCACCGCCGGTGAGGCGCACCGAAACGAACAGTGACGCCTGCTCCGCGTCCGCATAGCGATAGTTGAACTCGGTCACCATGCGCGGCCCCAGCTGACGGCAGAAGTCGAGGAAGGCCCCCTTGCGCTCGGGGATGGTCACCGCCAGCATGCCCTCGCGCTTCTCGCCGATCTCGCAGCGCTCCGACACGTAGCGCAGGCTGTGGAAGTTGACGTTGGCGCCGGACAAAATGGCCGCCATCCGCCCCCCTTTCACCTGCTCTCGCTCGCTGTAGGCCTTGAGGCCCGCCAGGGACAGGGCCCCTGACGGCTCGGCGATGGCGCGGCAGTCGTCGAAGATGTCTTTGAGCGCGGCGCAGATCTGGTCATTGGAGACGGTCACCACCTCGTCCAGATACTGGTTGCACAGGCGGAAGGTCTCCTCACCGATGCGCTTGACCGCCACCCCGTCCGCAAACAGCGAGACCCGCTCCAGATTGACCGGCTCGCCAGCCGCCAGCGCGGCCTTGAGGCAGGCGGAGCCCTCCGCCTCCACCCCGATCACCTTCACATCCGGCAGCAGTTGCTTGATATAGACCGCCACCCCGGCGGCCAGTCCGCCGCCACCCACCGGCACGAAGACGTGGGTGAGGTGGGTATCCTGCTCCAGCAGCTCCTTGCCGATGGTGCCCTGACCGGCGATCACCTCGACGTCGTCGAACGGCGGGATCAGGGTGTAGCCCTCCAACTCGGCGAGGCGGCGGCTCTCGCCGTAGGCCTCATCGAAGCTGTTGCCAAACAGCATGACGTTGCCGCCCTGACGGCGCACCGCGTCGATCTTGATGTCCGGCGTGGTCTTGGGCATCACGATGATCGCCTTGATGCCGAGCTTGGCGGCCGACAGGGCGACCCCCTGGGCGTGGTTGCCGGCGGAGGCGGCGATGACGCCGCGCTCTTTCTGCTCCTGGGTCAGGGTGGCGATCTTGTGGTAGGCGCCGCGCAGCTTGAAGGAGTGAACCGGTTGCAGATCCTCCCGCTTCAGGCTGACGTGATTGCCGAGCCGCTCGGAGAGTTTCTTCAGGGTTTGCAAAGGGGTGACCCTCGCCGCCTCGTAGACGGGGGAGAGCAGTACCTTGCGTAGATAATCCGCCGCAGAGACCATGGTTTATACCCCCGTCTCGTGGCGAAGGGCGCGCAATGCGCCCATATCATGACTGTTCATTTTCTCACTCCCCCAGCAGGGTGCGATCGCGCACCGCGCCCTTGTCGGCGCTGGTGGCGAACATGGCGTAGGCACGCAGGGCAAAGGAGACCTCGCGCTGACGATCGACCGGCTTCCAGCCACGGGCAGAGACGGCGGCGCGGCGAGTGGCCAGCACGCTGTCGGCCACCTCCAGCACCATGCTGCGGGCCGGGATGTCGATGTTGATGATGTCGCCATCCTCCACCAGACCGATAGTGCCACCAGAAGCCGCCTCCGGGGAGACGTGGCCGATGGAGAGACCCGAGGTACCGCCGGAGAAGCGACCGTCGGTGATGAGGGCACACGCCTTGCCCAATCCCATGGACTTGAGATAGGTGGTGGGATAGAGCATCTCCTGCATGCCGGGGCCCCCTTTCGGGCCCTCGTAGCGGATCACCACCACTTCACCTGCTTTCACCGTGCCGTCCAGAATGCCGCTCACCGCGCTCTCCTGGCTCTCGAATACCCGGGCCGGGCCGCGGAAGGTGAGGTTCTCCTCATCCACCCCGGCGGTCTTGACGATGGCCCCGTTGAGGGCAAGGTTGCCAGCGAGGACCGCCAGGCCACCTTCCTGGCTGTAGGCGTGATCGAAGGAGCGGATGCACCCCTCGGCGCGGTCCAGATCCAGCTCGGGCCAGCGGCAATCCTGACTGAACGCCTTGGTGGTACGGATGCCGGCAGGGCCTGCACGGTAGAAGTCGTGAACCCCCTTGTCATTGCTGCGGCTGACGTCATATTCGGCCAGCAGCTCCACCAGGGAGGTGCCCAGCACGTTGCGGGTATCCCCGTGCACCAGGCCCGCTTTTTCCAGCTGACCCAGGATGGCGACCACGCCGCCGGCGCGGTGCACGTCTTCCATGTGGTACTTCTGGGTGGAGGGCGCCACCTTGCAGAGCTGGGGCACCTTGCGGGACATGCGGTCGATGTCGGCCATGGTGAAGTCGACACCCGCCTCCTGGGCTGCCGCCAGCAGGTGCAATACCGTATTGGTGGAACCGCCCATGGCGATGTCGAGCGCCATGGCGTTCTCGAACGCCGCCTTGGTGGCGATGTTGCGCGGCAGTGCCGAGGCATCGTCCTGCTCATACCAACGCTTGGCCAGAGTGACGATACGCTGGCCCGCCAGCTTGAACAGCTGCTCGCGGTCGCTGTGGGTCGCCAGCAGGGAGCCGTTGCCCGGCTGGGAGAGACCCAGTGCCTCGGTCAGGCAGTTCATGGAGTTGGCGGTGAACATGCCGGAGCAGGAGCCGCAGGTGGGGCAGGCGCTGCGCTCGATCTGATCGCTCTGGGCGTCGGAGACCTTGGGGTCGGCGCCCTGGATCATGGCGTCCACCAGATCCAGCTTGATGATCTGGTCGGAGAGCTTGGTCTTGCCCGCTTCCATGGGGCCGCCGGAGACAAAAATGACCGGGATATTGATGCGCAGGGCAGCCATCAGCATCCCCGGGGTGATCTTGTCGCAGTTGGAGATGCAGACCATGGCGTCGGCGCAGTGGGCGTTGACCATGTACTCCACCGAGTCGGCGATGAGTTCGCGGGACGGCAGGGAATAGAGCATGCCACCGTGGCCCATGGCGATGCCGTCATCCACGGCGATGGTGTTGAACTCCTTCGCGACCCCGCCAGCCGCCTCGATTTCGCGGGCGACCAGCTGGCCCAGATCCTTGAGGTGGACGTGGCCCGGCACGAACTGGGTGAAAGAGTTGACCACGGCGATGATGGGCTTGCCGAAATCCTGATCGGTCATGCCGGTGGCACGCCAGAGGGCGCGGGCCCCGGCCATGTTACGTCCGTGGGTGGTGGTGGCGGATCTCAACTTCGGCATTGTCTCTACTCCCTGAATGCCCCTGGGGCGCATTGTCTTTCAACATGAATGTGTGATTCGCGGATCGGGAATCGATCCTGGTGAAGGCACCTCGGGGAGCCTTCACCGGAAGCGACTCGGGGAGGCGTGACGCCTCCCCGCTATCATCAGTCGTTGACCGGCGTCAGCCAGCCCCACTTGTCTTCGGTCTTGCCGTTGAACAGGCCGAAGAAGGCGTTCTGCAACTGCTCGGTCACCGGGCCACGGCAACCGGCGCCCACCTTCATCCGATCCACCGAGCGCACCGGGGTCACCTCGGCGGCGGTGCCGGTCATGAAGATTTCGTCTGCGACGTACAGCGCTTCACGGGGCAGCGCCTGCTCGCGTACCTCGTAACCCAAGTCGCGCGCCAGCGTCATGATGGTGTCGCGGGTGATGCCGGGCAGGATGGCGGCGGTGGCGGGCGGTGTGAACAGCACGCCGTTCTTCACCAGGAACAAGTTCTCCCCCGCCCCTTCGCTCAGATAGCCGTTCACATCCAGCGCCAGCCCCTCGGCGAAGCCGTTGCGCTTGGCCTCGCGGCTGATGAGCTGGGAAGAGAGATAGTTGCCCCCCGCCTTGGCACCGGTCGGGATGGTGTTGGGAGCGAGCCGGTTCCAGGAGGTGACGCACACATCCACCCCGTTTTTCAGCCCCTCTTCTCCGAGGTAGGCGCCCCAGGGCAGGGCCGCGACCATGAGGTCGGCCTTGGCATCCAGCGGCGGATGCAGCCCCAGCCCCACGTTGCCGACAAAGGCCAGCGGGCGCAGGTAGCCGCTCTTCAGGCCGTTCTCGCGCACCACGGTGCGGCAGGCTTCATTCACTTCGGACTCGCTGTAGGGGACGTCCATCCAGTAGATCTTGGCGGAGTCGAACAGGCGGCGGGTGTGCTCCTGCAGGCGGAAGATGCAGGTCCCCTTGGGAGTGTCATAGGCCCGCACCCCCTCGAACACCGAGGAGCCGTAGTGCAGGGCATGGCTCATGACATGCACCTGGGCATCCTGCCAGGGGACCAGCTTGCCGTTGAACCAGATGTATTGGGGGTGGGCGGCGGATTGGGAAGGCTGTGACATTGGCTTGGCTCCTTAAGCTCTGATCCGGGGTTGCTGTTCCAGTGCATCGACCCGGGAGACATCCACCAGCTTCACCAGCTGGCTCCACAACTGCTGGATGGGACGTACCGATTCGACAGTAACCGTGATCCGCAGCTGTTGGCAATCCTGCTCCATGTTGAGGGCGCAGAGATTGAAACCGCGGTGACGGACCACCCGCAGCACCCGCTCCATCACTTCGGGTCTGGGTTGGGCATGGATTTCCAGGGTGCTGGTATTGAGCTGGTTCATGGGCGTTGCTCCATCATCTTGTGGTTGGCGACTCCTGGCGGCACCAGGGGCCAGACATTTTCTTCCTCTGAAATAGCCACATGCAGCAGATAGGCACTCTCGCTCGCCAGCAGGCGATCCAGTGCCGGACCTATCTCTTCCTTGCATGTGATGGTCTCGCCGGGAATGCCGAAGGCGGCAGCCAGGGCGACGAAATCGGGGTTGTCGGACAGATTGGTCTCGCTGTAGCGACCGTCGAAGAACAGCTCCTGCCATTGGCGCACCATGCCGAGGCGCTGGTTGTCCAGCAGCACCATCTTCACCTTGAGCCGGGCACGGCGGATGGTGCCGAGCTCCTGCACGTTCATCATGAAAGAGCCGTCGCCGCTCACCAGTACCACCTCATCATCGGGGCGCGACATCTTGGCGCCGATGGCGGCGGGCAGGCCGAAGCCCATGGTGCCGAGGCCGGCACTGGAGAGATGGTTGCGCGGGCTGGTAAAACGCATGTGCTGGGCCACCCACATCTGGTGCTGACCCACGTCGCAGGCCACCACGCTGGTGTCAGACAGCTGGCTTGAAAGCTCTTTGAGCAGGGCCGGGGCGTAGATGGCCTGACCCGGATGGTCGTAGCGGAAGGCGTATTCCCGAGCCATGGTGACGCAGTGCTCGCGCCAGGGGTCGAGGGTCAGCGTCATCGCCAGGGCGGGCAGCACACGCTTGAGATCCGTGGTGATGCCCACATCGGCGGCGCGGCGCTTGCCGAACTCGGCGGCGTCCACATCCAGGTGGATCACCTTCGCCTCGGGGGCAAACTCTTCCAGCTTGCCGGTCACCCGATCATCGAAACGGGCGCCTACCACCACCAGCAGATCGCACTGCTGTACCGCCAGGTTGGCGGCCTTGGTACCGTGCATGCCGAGCATGCCCAGATAGACGGGGCTGTCGGGGTCGAGGGCACCAATCCCCTTGAGGGTGGTGACCGCCGGCATCCCAGTGGTGGCGGCAAAGTAGCGCAGCTGCTGCTCGGCATTGGCCATGCCCACCCCACCGCCGACGTAGAGTACCGGACGCTCAGCACCGGCCAGCAGGGTACGGGCGACCGTCAGTTCGGCCGGATTCAGGGGGTCGGGTTCCTCCACGGCAAACAGCGGGCTTTGAGAGGGAACGGCGGCCAGTTGCACATCCTTGGGCAGGTCGATGAGCACGGGGCCCGGACGCCCTTCGGTGGCGATGGCGAAGGCTTCGGCAATGACCCGTCCCAGATCCGCCGGGTCCGTCACCATGAAGGAGTGCTTGGTGCAGGAGAGGGACATGCCGAGCACGTCCACTTCCTGAAAGGCATCGGTACCGACGGCGGCGCAGGGCACCTGGCCGCTGATGGCCACCAGCGGTACCGAATCGAGCAGTGCCTCCGCGAGGCCGGTGACCAGGTTGGTGGCGCCGGGGCCAGAGGTGGCGATGCAGACCCCCACCTGACCGGAAGCGCGGGCATAACCCACCGCGGCCATGGCGGCCCCCTGCTCG
>NZ_CAWMFQ010000054.1:0-4251 GCF_963866995.1 Aeromonas sp. ZOR0002
ACCATCTGCGGGCGCAAGGCGTGACCGAGCTGGTCATCAGCCTGATTGCCACCACTCGCAACCAGCCGGCACGGGATTTTCTGGCGAGCCTGCCCACCCGGCCGATAACCACTCCAGCGGGGTTGCTGCCGCTGGCGGACGAGCTGTTCCTCAGTCTGGATCTCTGCTCTCTTTCTCTCCCGTTTTTGGAGTTCTACGCCAATGAATGACCTTATCGCGCTGGCACACCAGCAGTTCCCCCAGGCCAGCGTCAATGCACAGTCTGCCCTCGGCAGTTTTCCCGAGTGGGATTCTCTGGGTCACTTCAACCTGCTGTTGCTGGTCGAACAGCACTATGCCGTGCGGTTCGAGCCGCACGAGCTGGCCGAGTTGAAGAGCCTGACCGACATCCAGCAAGCCCTGCTGCGCAAAGGGGTTGCCGTGTGAAACAGGCACTCGAGCAGGCGCTGACCGAGCTGGGGATCCCCAGAGGCGGCGCCCTGATGGTGCACTCGGATGCCATGGTGGTGGCCCAGTTTGCCGGCATGGGCAACGCCGCAGGCATCGCGGCTTTCTGGACATGCCTCGAACAGTGGCTGGGCGGGCACCTGCTGGTGCCGACCTTCAGTTACAGCCCGATGGCGGACGAGTGCTTCGACCCTGCGCAGACCCCGAGCAAGGTGGGCTTGATGACGGAGCTGTTCCGCCAGCGTGAAGGGGTAGTGCGCACGCGGGATCCCGTCTTCAGCATGGCGATCAGCGGCCCGCAGGGGCCTGCACTGGTGGCGCGGGAGTGTCACGACTGTTTCGGTCAGGAGAGCCCGTTCGGCTGGCTGGCGGAGCAGGACGGCTGGCTGCTGGGGCTGGGTTGCCACCCCGACCGCATCACCTTCACCCACTACGTGGAGCAGCGGCTGGCTGTCTCTTATCGCTATCACAAGATGTTTGCTGGCCGGGTGCGCGTCGATGGCCGCGTGCGGGAGTGGCTGGCGGATTACTATGTGCGCGACCTGTCGCTGGCCAGCGAAATCGACCTCTCCCGGCTGGTGGCCCTGTTGCAGCAGCGGGGCGCCTGGCGCCAGACGCTGTGCCAGCGGGTGCCGGTCTGGGCGGTGTCGTGCCGCGACTTCATCTTGGCTGCCGGCGAATTGCTGGCGGCGGCCCCATACGCCCTGATCCGGGCGGGAGGAGAACCCCATGCAGTTTGATCACATCGGACTGGTGGTGCCGAACCTGGCGAGCGGTGTGGCCTATTGCCGCGACGTGCTGGGGTTGAGCCGCTTCTCGGCGGCAGTGGAAGATCCGCTGCAACGGGTCTGGGTGCAGTTCGCGCACGACGAGCATGGCCTCTGCTACGAGCTGGTCGCCCCGGCTGGCGAGGAGAGCCCGGTTACCCAGGTGCTCAAGACCCGGCGCAACGTCATCAACCACCTTGCCTATCGGGTGAGCTGCCTGCAGGAGAGCGCCGAACGGCTGCGCGAACAGCGTCACCTGCCCCTTGGGCCCAGCCTGCCAGCGATCGCTTTTGGGGGTTCTCATGTCCAGTTTTTTCTCAGTCCCTTGGGACATATTGTTGAGCTAATTGAGGGGGTTGAATGATGCCGAATCATGACAGTTGTTATTTGCCTACAGACTGGGCTGACCAGGATCAGCTTGGCGAACAGCTGCATCGTTTGCTTTCCTTGCTGTTTCCGCTCAATCGCAGCTTGACAGGTGATGGTGTAAGAAAAACATTGGCCCTGTTTCGCGAACATTGTTTACCTGAATTGCAGATTCATGAAGTTGCCAGCGGAAGCACATTTTTTGATTGGACAGTGCCGGATGAGTGGAATGTCAGAGAGGCTTACATCTTGGGACCTGATGGGCACAAGGTGGTTGATTTCAATGATAGTAACTTGCATTTGGTGGGTTACTCAGAACCGGTACGCTGTACTCTCCCTTTAGCAGAATTACAACCTCACTTGCACTCCTTGCCTGAGTTACCGGAAGCCATCCCCTATGTCACGTCTTATTATCAGCGCCGTTGGGGCTTTTGTTTACCCCACAATGTGCGGGAAGCGTTACCCGAAGGAAATTATGAGGTTGTGATCGATACCAGCTTGCAACCGGGCTCACTGACTTATGCCGAGTGGGTGCTACCGGGGGAGAGTGAGCAGGAAATCTTGTTATCCAGCTATGTTTGCCACCCCTCCATGGCCAACAACGAGTTGTCCGGCCCAGGTGTCGGAGTGTTTTTGATGGCCTGGCTGGCCTCCTTGCCTAAGCGACGCTACAGCTATCGATTGATGCTTGTTCCTGAGACAATCGGGGCTATCGTTTATCTCTCTCGCCATCTGGAGCACCTCAAGTCTCATACGTTGGCTGGTTTTAATCTGACATGTATGGGGGATGAAAGGTGTTACTCATTCTTACCATCCAGACAGGGGAATTCTATAGCTGATCGCATAGGACGCCATGTGTTGGGCCATATCGCACCTGATTATATGGCGTATAGCTATCTTGATCGGGGCTCCAACGAACGTCAGCTATGTGCTCCTGGCATAGACTTGCCTGTCACCACCATGATGCGCAGCAAGTACGGTTGTTATTCCGAATACCACACCTCTTTGGACGATCTTACTCTGGTCACGCCGCGGGGGCTGGCGGATAGTTTCCTAGCGTTGCGGCGGGCGATCGAGTGTTTGGAGTTGGATGAATACTGTGAGGCTACCGTATTGGGTGAGCCCCAGTTGGGGCGGCGTGGCCTCTATCCGAATCTATCAACACGCGAGTCCGGTGCACAGGTAAAGGACATGATGAACCTGCTGGCTTACAGCGATGGTCATCTGAGCCTTTTTGAGATTGCCGAGATCATCGAAGTACCGTTTTGGCGAGTCGAGCCCTTGGCTAGAAAGCTTATGGATGCAGGGGTTCTGCGTAGGCGTAGTCGTCCTTGAGAATAGGTATTTCGTTGCATGATGTGATGGATGAGAATCCATAGATATTGCGATCGTTCAACTTTGTTTCATCAATCCTGATCACATCGTTAGGAGAGGATCATGAGATGTCCATATTGTCACAGTGATAACACATTGGTTTTCCTTGAACGCAAGATGCCAGCCGTTTTATCTGCATACTCAGGTGATTTTCCGGTAAAGGTGTCGGAATTGCAGGTCAGTGCCTGCAAAGATTGTCTGGTGGGGTTTGCATCCAAGAAATTATCATCGGAAGAACTAACGGAAATATATGACAACTATCTATATATATCTCCGCTGAATAATATCGGCGCCTCTAAATATGACGGTATGATTGATACCATAACAAGTCATTTTGGCAAAGATGAAAATATACTGGAGATTGGCTGTTCAGAAGGATATTTGCTGAAAAAACTGAACGAGAGCGGATTCTCCAATGTAACAGGAATTGAGCCCGGCCCCCAAGCCGATATTGCGAAGGGCTTGGGGCTTAACGTTATAAAGGGTTATTTTAATGCTAGCCATGTTCCGGACAAGGTAGATGGTTACTATCTTATGCATGTATTTGAGCATTTTGAAGACCCCTTCTCAATCTTTAAATTGATGACGGAAACGTTGAATGATGCCGGAAGAATCGTCATTGAAGTTCCTGATTTTGGTGGTTTTCATGTACAGCACCTCTTCTACTATAATATCTACTTCATGCAAGTTTTGGCCCGTGACAACAAACTTAAAATAATATATCACCGTGTTGAGAATGACAGTTTAAGGGTCGTTTTTGTCAAGACTGAAAATACCCGTTACAACGAAATTGAAGTGGCCTTTGATAAAGCCTTTTATATCAATAATCTCTCAATATTCAAGCAGCGGTGCGATGCATCTCGCGACAGAGTAAATGATTTTCTTAGAAAGGCAGACAGCGTCGTCTGGTGGGGGGCTGGTTCTGCATCAGTGATTCTTCTGAATGGGATTGAGAAAGAGATTTTGGACAGTACGAATATCATTGTCGTTGATGGTGACAAGAATAAAGCCGATCGCATATTGCCTGGTGTGAATCTCAAAGTGAGTTATTTTGAGAAGATCCGTAATCAGCATGTCAGCAATCTGGTAATTGCTTCAAGTTTCTATAAGGAAATATTTGAAACAATGAAAGTTCATGGTGTCACCTATGAACATGTCGAGGTATTTAGTGATGCCTGATTAAAGGCATAAGGAGGAGGAACGTCAGAATGACGTGTAGTAAATAATTTTACTGGTCGGAAATTGATAATGACCGGGTGTACAGATCTAGTTATCACCTGACACCGGCCTCAAACCG